>JANPIA010000239.1:0-4754 GCA_031424735.1 Segetibacter sp. | reverse complement strand
GGCGGTTGGCAGTATCCAGCTCATACACTTTTCTTAAACCGTTTTTAAAATCAATGATCCGCTCCTCTTCTTCAGAAATCTCGTTGGCATAAGTGCTATCCTGCGGAACGATCAATTGTAACCGTACCAACACACCCGTAGCCGGTAACTCATTTTCATCGTAAACTTTCCCGGTTATAGTTGCATTGCCCAAGCCGGCAGTGGTTGTTGAACCCACCTGTAAAGGTGTTCTTCTTTCCTGGTCGAACATGGTAGAATCCCCTTCCGAAAAACCAAGCAACGACCTGGAGACCGCTATCCTTTTTTTGAAAGATTCTCCGCCGCTTGTATAAGCCGTTTCAGCATTTACGTTGTACTTGCTTTTGTTTAGTTCACCAATGTTATCAACCTGCCCGGCTTCCAGGCTTCGTCCCCGTTGAACCACTGAACTTATAAAAGCGATGTCTTTTTTATCCTGGAAGTAATAACCTTTTGTGAGAAGCGTTGCAATGCGTTCACCCGGCTTATCATCGTTCAGGTTCATAATGGTTCCATCCTGTAAGCGCTTTGGCACATCGGCAAAATCCTTTTGTAACACCGTGAACAACTGGTAAAACAAAAAGCCCATCACCACCGAGACCAGCAGTAAAAAGATCCGTTCTATATTTCGTGCACCAAAAGAATTTGAAGAGGAAACCATACGAGCGTTAAAGGTTGTTGACTAATGTATCAGTCCGAAAAAAAGAAGAGTCGGGTAAGCCGCCTGTTACCAGGACATCAGCGGGAAATAAAAACTGGTACTGTACAGGAACTTTGCAATTTTTAAATACTACGTTATTTAATTGAAGGCTTCTGTTTTGTACGAATATGCCCACATCAAAATTTTCGAGCGTAAGGCTATCGATGATTATATGCTTGCAGGCAGATGATATACCAAGTGCCGGCCCGTGATAAGCACTATCGCGAACCAGTATTGAACCATTACCAATGATGTGCAGGGTATCGTTTTTTATTAGAATAGATTCAGTAATTACAATTGGTTCTCCATCCGTATTAATTAAAAAAACCTCATTGGTTGTTGTGCGTTCAATACTGTCGAGTAGTTTTTGTTCCGATGTATTGCGCTGGCGGGTAATGCCAGCAACAGCTACTTCCTGTTCGTGCTGTTTTCTTTTATCGTACCCCTGGTAAAGCAGCCATAAAAAAGCGCCCAACAGCAGCAGGCATAACACGGATAGTACCGGAACGGCAGAGCTCCTTCTTCTACGTGCAACTACATGCTGCGAGTTTTCAGGCTCCTCCTTAGCAGTTAATGACGGAATAATTTCTTCATTTTTTTTTATCGCGGCGGCGGGTTTGGTAGCCTCCTGTTTTAAAGGGGATTTATCATTGTGCACCAACACTACGGTGATATTGTCTTTACCTCCTGCATTGTTTGCAGCATCCACCAGTTCGTTTGCTTTTTGGGCTAATGTTTTGCCTGAATTTAGAATAGAAGACATCGCACTATTGCTTACCATGTCGGTTAATCCATCGCTGCACAACAATAAAACATCGCCGGGAAGAAAAGGAGAATCACCGGTTTCAACATATCCATCCACCGCAATGGAAGCATCAAAACCCAAAGCTTTATTGATCTCGTTTCGCTTGGGATGTCGCATAGCAGCCTCTTCGGTAAGTCTTCCGCTGTCTTCCAAAAATCCTACAAACGAATGATCCTTCGTAATCTTCACCAGTGTATTATCGCGAAGCAAATACAAACGCGTATCGCCTACATGCACATAGTAAAATTTGTTGTGCTCAATATCGGCGAGTGCAAGTGTAACCACACAAGCCATCTGGTCGTTGTCGGTACTTTTTTTCTTCTCGCTGTATATTTTCTCGTTGGCATTGGTGAACGCTTCCAGCATAGAAGCCATTACTTCACCCGGCTTCTTTAGTGCATCGAGTATACATTCTTTGGCAAGTTGCGCTGCTACTTCGCCACCGGCATATCCGCCTACACCATCAATCACGCAGGCTGCAATAAAAGTATTGCTGCGTACAGGCTCAGCAATAAAAGTATCCTCATTATTCTTGCGCATCTTACCGGTATCGGTAATCCCAATATAATTTTTAGCCATTGCGTTTGTGTGTGTTTTTTATATCCCAGAAGTTAGCCACCAGCAGCATAACACCGATTGCCAGTAAGGCGATTGATAAAATTGCACCCATAATTACGACTTGAAAATATTGATACCTACAATTCCATTTAAGACCATTCGGGAGTTAACAGGAAGTTCCGCCCAGGTTGGTTCTCTTTCGTTGCTTACGGCAATTTCTTTTTCATTCATAATCGTCTTCTCACCAAACGATGCGAGATAAAACTTTCCCTCATTTTTATTAAACCGGATGCGCAAATGAGGCGTGTTCACCCATTCCGACGGTATACGAAATATGTTACCCGCTTCACGGGTTTCCTCTATGCCCGAAATAATGATCTCTTCTTCGCGCATGAGGTACTCTATTTTTTTACCCGCATACTCCCTGTCGGGTATAATTGTTTCGAAACGGGCGTACAATCCGCTTTCAGCATTGGCGATCTTTTTTTCATCGAGCACAAGATTTTCCTGGTAAGGCACTTCATAATAACCTTCGCTGTAAAAAGTAAAGCCTTCCAAAATGTCGGGATTGATGTCGAAAGTTTGTGCAACACCGGTTTGTCGCGGTATATAAGTAACACGAAGATTCTCTTCTTTTTGCTGTGTGTTGCCGGGCAATAACTTTCCAATAAAGCTTTTATCGCCACGCGGATATTCAGGGTGCGATACAAAACGAAAAACCCATTTGTTACTGGAGGGCTCCACCGTTTTTCCCTGCAGGCGGTAGCTTTTCAATACGGCATAAAACTGTTTTACACTCTCCTGAATGATGAGCCCGAAAATGCCTTTTTTATTTGCCATGAAGCTGTTGAAGTCTTCGGGGTTGAAGCAGATAATGAATTCGTGATAAAAAACTATCCGGTTGGCGAATGATAGTTGGGCAATAGATTCCTCGAACTTTTCTACAATGTATTTGTAAACATCGTCGGGCGTAAGCACGGGAACTTTGGCAACCGAAACACTGGCCTCTTTTTTCAGAAACCATTCGTGCAAACCAATGCGTTGCCAGAAGGATGTGTTCGTTGTCATGCCAGAAAGGGTTTTTTAAGTGAATGGATCTGTTGCCTTAGGCTTAAAAACTTAATGCCAGCGCCTAATTCTTTTTCTTCTTTCCAAAAATGTTATCAAGAAATTTTTTCAAACCTTTTTTCTTTGGTGCCTGCCCAACACTTGAAACACCGCTTTTCCGGATCGCTTTTTTTTCCGCTACATTATAGGCGGCAGCATTAGCACCATCGCCCGAACGGATGATGTTGTAAACCTTACTATTGAATTTTTGACGATGAAGCGTATTCTCTTTCCAAACATCCTTTACAGGGCTGCTGATTGTTTCGTTTTTGCCAAACATAGCATCGTCGGTTCCGGCTACTCGTTTAGCACTATCCCATACCAAACCGCCATCCAGCGAATAAAAATAAGTAGCGGTTGCAGTGTTGTAATAGAGATTTTTTTCAGGATAATAATAAAATTCATAAGCCCCGTTTTTTTGTTCAGCCGTATTACAGGAACATAGCAAAACAAAACAAGCCAAGGTTGTAATGCCAAGAAATTTTGTACGATCCATCGTGTTAATATTATCATCCATTATTCAAAGACCATTCCATTGCGGGTACTATTGCGGCGACGTTTTGTAAACAAGTATATCGGTAGTGTTATTGGCAGTAACCGTAAAATTGAAATGGGTGTTATCTATAACATCAATATGGTAATTGTAAACCGGTGCGTTGCTTACTGCTGGCTTTGTCACTTTAATATTGTAGTCGCTTACAAATTGGTAGTTCATTGAGTCTGATAAAACAGGTGACACGAGCGTGGTATAAAGCTTACTGTTTACTCGAAATTCGAAGGTTGGATTGCGCTTTATGACTGCCGCATCGGTCGTGCCGTTCTTCGAAAACTCATAGGCTTTCCATACAGGCCCGATGGCAACATTGGTTAATTCCGTAGGACTGATACCTCGTTTTTTGCATGATGATAAAATAACAAGCAACAAAGCGAAGGCGAATAGTTTTTTCATATTGAGAAATCCGTTATTAAAAGGTTGGCTGAAAGTAAGATTATAATTTTTAGAGTAATCCATTTGCAGTGATTTTATCATACCCTTTACAAAGTACATTTTGTTTATCGGCTGAGCAGGCTTTTGATACAGCAGCACCCATACCGCTATTGATAGTAACGTTCTTTATCTTTCAGCCTATGCACTGCCAGAAAGTAAAGGATAGCCTGAATCTGAGACCGCCTGCCGTTATAGGCTTTCCCTTACATTTGCCAGCCTATGGCTGAACTGAAATTTAGTCTTCATCAAACAGACACCAGCACCAAAGCCCGGGCTGGCAAAATCACTACGGATCATGGCGAAATACTTACCCCCATGTTTATGCCGGTTGGTACAGCGGGCAGTGTAAAAGCGGTTAACCAACAGCAGCTGGAAGCGGATGTAAAAGCGCAGATCATTCTTGGCAACACCTATCATCTTTATTTACGCCCCGGCATTGAAGTATTAGAAGCGGCCGGTGGTCTCCATCAATTTAATGGATGGCACAAACCTATACTTACCGATAGTGGCGGTTACCAGGTTTTTTCGCTGGCTGCAAAACGAAAAATAAATGAAGAAGGCGTGATGTTCCAATCGCA
>JANPIA010000238.1:0-2332 GCA_031424735.1 Segetibacter sp. | reverse complement strand
TGTACCGCAGTGGCGCTATTGCCAGTAATTTCTTAATCGTACCACTTCTTATTAACCAGTTTTCAGAAGCGGAGTATGGGGTGTTGGTTACCATCATTTCCATTACCACCTGGTTTTCGTTCATTGATTTTGGATTAGCGAATGGCCTCAAAAATAAAATTTCAGAAAGCCTTGCCCGTGGCGATGAGGACAATGTTCGCAAATACATCAGCACAGCTTACGGCACTTTGTTCAAGGTGGTTATTTGTTTTGTTATCCTGCTGCTGGTCTGCAATAGTTTTATCGACTGGAACGTGATCCTTCAGGCTCCGCAGGGTTCAAGCCGGGCGGTAAACGTTTTATTTCTGTATGGGCTCTTGTTGTTTCTGTCAAAAATTTTAATAGAATTGATCAACCCGATCTTGCTGGCATATCATAAAACATCTGCATCGGCATTGATTACTTTTATTTCGCAAATAGCCATACTGGCTGTTTGCTATGCTTACAAAACTCTCAACAATTATTCTCTTGCTAACTACGGAATGGTTTTCTTTTGGGTACCGCTTTCAACCGTAATTGGCTTTAGTCTATATTATTATTCCGGCTCGTTTAAAAACATACGACCTGCTGCACGTTTTTTTGAAAAAAGTTATGAAAAAGACCTGTTGAAGATCGGAGGTAGTTTTTTTGTAATACAGATAGCCGTGGTCATCATTTTTACAACAGATAATTTAATTGTAGGCAGAATTTTTGGCTACGACGAAGTGAGCAAATACAACATTGCCTTCCGGTATTTCAACATCCCATTGCTCCTGCTTACTATTGCATTAACCCCGTATTGGCCAATTTTTTCCGAATGGTTCGTACAAAAAAACATAACCGGAATAAGGCGAACGATGACACGCTTATTGTTAATATGGGGAGGCATAACATTGTTGGCCATTGGTATGCTCATTATTGCAAACCCTGTATATAAAATTTGGGTAGGCGAAAACATAAGGGTGCCATTTTTATTAAGCGCCGGTATGTGCCTGTTCTGCATCATCAGCGGATGGAGCAGTGTTTATGCTACTTTTATTAATGCAACCAACAGGCTTAAACTACAGTTTTATAGTTGCATTTTTACCGGCTTACTCAATGTGCCCGTTTCCATATTTCTTGCAACACAAACGTCGCTCGGATCGGCAGGTGTAATATTTGGCACCTGTATTTGTTTGCTTATTGGTTCGGTTTGGGCCCCTATTCAATATCATAAACTGGTAAAGGGGACCGCTATGGGCATCTGGAACAAATGATCTGCAAAGTTTGTAAACAGGATTCTTCGTTCATTTTTTCGGCGCAGGTGCTGAACAAATACACGGTGGACTATTACCGTTGCAAGGCTTGCGGTTTTATTCAAACTGAAGAACCCTATTGGTTAGCCGAAGCTTACGCTTCCGCCATTACAAGTTTGGATATTGGACTGCTTTCGCGCAACATCACCTTGTTGCCAACCACTACTGCAGTGATCCATAATTTCTTCAATGCTTCTGCAAAATTTATCGATTACGGCGGCGGGTACGGAATGTTTACACGGCTGATGCGGGATCATGGTTTTGATTTTTATCGCCAGGATATTTATTGCGAAAACCTGTTTGCAAAAAACTTTGACATTACTGATGTTGAACAGCGTGAAAAATTTGAGTTACTTACCGCCTTTGAAGTTTTCGAACATCTTGCCGACCCGGCTGGTGAACTGGATAGAATGCTGCAGTACAGCGATAGTATCTTCTTTTCAACCGAACTTGTTCCTGCTGGTATAAAAACAAAAGACGACTGGTGGTATTTTATGCCGGAAACCGGGCAGCACATCGCCCTTCATACCACCGATAGTTTAACACACCTGGCAAAACAACGTGGTTTGTATTTTTACAGCAATGGAAAAAACCTTCACCTGATCACCCCCCGGAGAATAAGTACTGCCACCTTTAAACTGCTCATGAATTACAGGGTAGCTAAATTGATGGGAATGATAAAAGGCAAAGGAAAAACGTTGATGGATAAAGATTACCAACTGGTTCTCCAAAAAATGCATCAGCGTTAGCATGAAGGTTTTATTCGATCACCAAACATTTAGCTTACAGGATTACGGCGGAATATCAAGAATTTATGCTGAGCTTTTGAAAGGCTCCGCTTCGTACCCAAATGTGGAAACAAACCTTTCTGTTTTGTTTTCAAACAATGCCTATCTAAAGGAATTAGACAATATTAAATATTTCAACTTCATCAATAACAGCAACTGGAAATACAAGCGCCAGGTAATGATGAAGGCGAATAAAATGAACAGCATCGCCCATTTAAAGTATGCCACGTT
>JANPIA010000237.1:0-4019 GCA_031424735.1 Segetibacter sp. | reverse complement strand
TCGTGCTGCCCCTCGACTTGCATGTATTAAGCCTGCCGCTAGCGTTCATCCTGAGCCAGGATCAAACTCTCCATTGTAAATGAGTTTTGACCACTGACTATTAATTTCTCAAATATTAAAATTAACGTCTTGTGTTCTGTTATGTTATTTGCGTTAACTTACCTGTTATACAATCCTGATAAAATCGGGATTTATTATGCTGTTACTTTCCAATCTGTCAAAGAACTTTAATCTTCCTCATGAAACCTGTTTTGCAAGAGATAAATGAAGAAAAAAATATGTTACTAACTCATCAAATAGGTGGCTGATTATCTCTAATTTGAGCACCGGATTTAATGAAGTAAAGAGCTTGTTTGTTTCCCGTTTTTTAATTCGGATTGCAAAGATAAGGGTGAGATTAAAACCACCAAAAAAACTTTCCAAAAATGAAGAATTTTTTTTGAGATTTCTGTGTTTCCTAATCTTGTAAAGAGCAATACTTTTTTGTTAAGCGGGGTGCAAAGATAAGGGTGAAGAGTTTCCTGCCAAATCTTTTTGAAATTATATTTCCAAATAAATAGTTAAGTACGCTACCAGAGAGAGTTTCAGGCTAAAAAAAGATTTCCGAATGGATTGTTTCCGATGTCTGTATATGAATATATAAAGCATTTCAGGGCATAAAACTTCCTTATACTTCAAAAATTTCTGGAGGATATTCCACTTTATTTAAAAAAAGACCAAAAGAAGGAGCAGAAAAATCTACAATTTTAGATTGGTTGTTTTTGAAAATACTTTCGAATGAACTCAGTGATATATTATGCCTTCCAACTTTTAGCATAGTTGCTACCAGTGCTCTTACCATCCCTCTTAAAAATCTATTGGCTTTTACAGTATATAGTATGTTTCCATCTGCAGAATTCCAATGGCTGTAAAATATGTTACAAACAGTGGTTTTAACCTGTGAATTTTTTTTAGAAAAATAATTAAAATCACTTTCAGCTTTTATGATGGCGGCGGCTTTGTTCAATAGTTCAATATCCAACGGATATGGATAGAACCACCCGGTATCTTTTAAAAATGGATTTTTATAATTATAGATACAATAATAATATTCCCGGGAAATTGCATCGAACCTGGCGTGAGCATCATCTTTAACCTGTGATATTGTTTGAATGGAAATATCGGGAGGTAATATAGAATTCAAATTGTACACAACCGATGTAGCAATTGTGTCAGAAAAATCGAAATGAAAAAAGTTTTGGCGGGCATGCACACCTGCATCTGTACGTGAAGAGCCTGTTAAGTTGATGGTTGAACGATAAAATGTACCCAGGGCCCTTTCTACCTCCCCTTGAATGGTTGGCGCATTCAGCTGAATTTGAAAACCTGCATAATTGTTTCCTTTATAAGAAACTTCAATGAAATATCTCATGAAAAAAATTTACAGAGATTACTCCTGCAACATTGCACGAAAACGATTTTTATAGTAAGTGTCTGCTAATTCAGACTCTAAGGTTTTGAACTGTATCTTATCGTAAACAACGGGATAGATGGCATCAAAAAAGCGATACCTGTATTCTTCCGAAAGAAATAAAACGGAAAGATTTTTTATTTGTTGGGTGTTGTAACATCTTGTTTTGAAAGCTCTCCTTGCTTCTTCGATCATTTTTTCCTCGCTACTGGCAGATGCCATTTTCTTTCGGATAGTGAAAAAATCAGCCCCGGAAGCCTGGTATGTACAGTTTATGTTGAAACGATCCTTGTAAACCCCTGCAGTATCTTTCTTTAGCTTCTGCCCCCGTTTAAATACCTTATCGCTTTCCTTAGCAATTTTGTTTGTGGAAGTGTTTTTAGTTGTATACGGAATTAATATATCGATCGTATCCATCAACCCTTTGGAAAGTATATCAATATAAAGTTGGTTCAGCCCGTTATCATCAACAAACTCGGTGGCTTTATAAATACCCTTTACCACACTTTGATTGGTTTTAGGGTTTATGATAGCTTTCTGAACTCGTTTTAAACCTTCAAAAAAATTCTTGTTTCGCTTTTCATTTACCACTACGTCCTTTCTTTGTATCCTTTTATTTGTATTCTTCGTATTTACAGAACTTGAATTTGTTATGGGTTTGTCTTGCGCATTCACGGCTATGCTGTTGGTGTTGCCGGCGGAAGTAAGCACCGCAAAACTTTGAAGATTTTGCAACCCCCAACCCTTGCTGCCAAAATTCTTCAACACAAACCCCAAATCTTTTTTTCCAATTTTACAAGTAAACGATTCTGTGAAAATCGAATTGGTTGCTCTAACGTTTAAAACGCATTGCGTATCGCTAAGTTTGGGAATAATTACATAACCCGAAGAAGTAGAATAAAAATCTTTATCGTTTACGTTTACTGAGAACGGTTTCTGATTTTCTGTCTGGATGAAAATGAAATGATATTGCGAAAACGAAAGGGGAATACCCATCACCATTGATAACAAAAAAAGTATTGACCTCATCACTAAATTATTGCTTGGTTTGTTCACATCTGGTTTTATTCAAACAAATCTATACAAAAGAAGGATAGCAAAAATCTATTGAAAAAACCCAGAATATTTATTCACAAAGTTGAATAATCGAAACCCGTAATATTAGCGCATAATAATGCAAAAGAGAACCCTTGTATTATCCTTTTACTGGGAAGTAGTTAAACAAAAAAAAGCCACAACAATTATGTGTGGCGCATTAATATTTTTCCAAATAAACGAAAAATTACCAATCTCCCCCGGCACCTCCACCCCCAAAACTTCCTCCACCAAAACCCCCGAAGCCGCCACCCCCTCCCGAACTTCCTCCCCAATCACCACCACCAAAAATGCCACCACTGCTTCTGCCTCTTCCGCCACTTAATAAACTACCTAATATTGCGCCTGCGGCAACATCCCGGTAGCCTCTGCGGCTCATCATACCACCACGGCCCCCGCCGCCTCTTCCAGCCATCATCAATATGATAAATAAGAAGATAATTACGCCTAAAATGCTTTTACCACTTTTACCGCTGCTTTTTCGTTTTGTGTAGTTCGAAGGCACTTTGTACTCGCCTGCCGCAGCTTTCATTATAGCTGTTGTGCCAAGGTCCAATCCTTTATAAAAATCGCCCGCTCTAAAATTCGGAACGATTTCATTATCCACGATAGACTTGCAAGTAATATCTGGTAAGGCTCCTTCCAACCCGTACCCCGGAGCGATAAACACTTTTCGGTTATTCTCGCCTTTTACCACCAGTAGGATGACGCCATTATTGGTTTTTTTGTTCCCAACTCCCCACTCTCTTCCAAGTTTCGTAGCATAATCGACCGGTGCATAATCGTTGGTAGTGGGTACAATTACTATAGAAACCTGGTTACTTGTACTATCATCGTAAGCAACCAGTTTTCTTTCCAACGCTACTTTCTGATCGGGTGTGAGTGTGTTGGTAAAATCGTTAACAAGCCTGGGCGGGTTGGGACGTGCGGGTATTTCCTGCCCGTTTCCGTTCAAGCCGGCAATCACAAGTAAAATAATAAGTAGGTAGCGCTTCATTTTATAAGAAATCCCGCCCTAATAATGGCGGGATTGTTATTAGCTGCCGAAGGTGATTTCATCCGGCAATTCGTTTTTATCAGTCTTTTCGTAAGGAAAGTTTTCTTTTAAAGCTTCACCAATTTCTAATATACAGTTACAAATACCCTGCGTGTAATCTTCATGTGTAAAACAAGAGATAATATTGCTGACTTCAATATTCCAGAACCCAGCTCCTAAACGGCGGTAGATTCCCTCATCGGCAAACAAGGCTATTTGCCTATCATACATAGCAAGGTACAGTAGCACAGCGTTTCTATCCCTGGTGTTTTCCATCTTAAGATTAAAAAAAATCTCCCTTGCCCGGTCTACAGGGTCAACGTAAGCGCATTTACTTTCAATAAATAACCTCACCTCGCCGCTTGTATTTTTTTCCGCCTGCTGAATAGCAGCAACAATTTGTTGCTGCTGCCCGGCATTAAAAAACTCCTTTTTCTT
>JANPIA010000236.1:0-28478 GCA_031424735.1 Segetibacter sp. | reverse complement strand
ACTTGTAATCAAGTATTTGAACCGTTTAAGCGATCATCTTTTTGTATTAGCCCGGTACATTGCTCATATTTTACACGTTGCTGAAATAGCCTGGAAGCCTCGTTAGCCTACTTTTTTTATTTCACCGGCTATATTCTTTCTTCTCAATATAGCTGTTGCAACTAGCGTAATTACCAGTCCAAAAATGGTCATGAAAGCAAACAGCAGCAGGTACGATGTAATGGAGCCGCCCGAACTCATTTCAAGCTGTTTCATTTTTATAGCAATTGTTTCTGGCGATGCATGTACGGCTTCGAGTTTACTTCGTTCAAAAGCAAGCAATGTTGGCTGGTATTGCGGGTTGATGACTTCAGCATAAAAGGCAAACCAAAATGTAACCAGCGATCCATACAATATTGAAATTGTAGCGCCTGTTTTGAAACCCTGCGAAAAAGTTAGAGAGCCATTTTGTTGTTTTCTTTTCAGCCAGATTGCACGGGCTATAAAGTAGTAATACAGCAATGCGGTTAATATCCGGGTGTATTGGCCTACCTCGTGATTTGATGTGTTGTAACCAAGAGTATGCTCTATTAAAGTCCAGACGACGGTAATAACAAATGCATATATGGCAAGTTTAACGGCTATGTTTTTCATAAATTTTTCGGGGTTGAATTTGGTTGTAAAGTTGCAGGGTGCGACGCAAGCGAAGATCAGCTATGTACAAGAGCTGGTTACATAATAATATTTCCATCTTTCATATGCAGCGTTCGGTCGCTCATTTCTGCAAGTTCTTCATTGTGTGTTACAATTAAAAAAGTCTGGTTAAAATCTTTACGAAGTGTAACGAATAATTCGTGCAGGTCCCGGGCATTTTTGCTGTCGAGATTGCCGGTGGGTTCATCTGCAAATACAATGTCCGGATTGTTAATTAAGGCACGTGCCACGGCTACCCGTTGTTGTTCGCCACCGCTTAGTTGTTGTGGTTTGTTATCAAGGCGGTTGCCTAATCCCAATCGGGTTAGCAACGAGGTTGCTTTTTCCGCTACTTCCTTTTTTTTCCTGCCTGCTATCCAACCGGGTATGCTTACATTTTCAAGCGCATTAAACTCTGGTAATAAATGGTGGAACTGGAAAACAAAACCGATATGTGTGTTGCGAAAGTGAGCTAATTTTTTACCCTGTAGCTTATCAACACGTAACCCATCTAAATAAATCTCCCCGGTGTCTGCCTTATCCAATGTTCCCAGAATATGCAGGAGGGTGCTTTTTCCCGCACCCGACGAGCCAATGATACTTACAATCTCACCCTGGTTTATGGTCATATCTACACCTTTTAACACTTCGAGGGATCCATATTTTTTTCGGATGTTTTTAGATGTGAGCATGTATCTGACTGTCCTTTTTTATATGATAATGAGTTACAAACCTACAGGTTAAGGTGGCAATGCTGAAAACAATTTGCACAATTTCCAAAGATTAACGAACGGTCTATAAAACCCTGATTTGGTTATTTCGTTTATACAACTACATTTGCAAAAATTTAAAAACCTATCGCACCATGTTTTGGACACTCGAATTAGCCAGTTATTTAGAAGAAGCGCCCTGGCCCGCAACAAAGGATGAGCTGATAGATTACTCCATTCGCTCCGGTGCTCCTATTGAGGTTGTTGAAAACTTGCAGGAACTGGATGACGAAGGAGAGGTGTATGAAAGCATTGAAGACATTTGGCCCGATTACCCGAGTCAGGACGACTTTATGTTTAACGAAGATGAATATTAGAAGCCATGCTTCAAATGTAGAAGACACATAAAAAAACCATCCGAAGCGGATGGTTTTTCATTTGAATAATATTTATAGTTGTTCAACGCTTGAAACGGAAAGTGAAGTAGAGGAGAATAAGCGATGAAATCAAGACAACTGTATTGGCTATCATAACTGGCCCGTTAAGGATGGCGATGCCATAGGTAAGCCATATGCTTGCGCTGATGATTACAATGCATACCGTCCACCTGCTGAGGTCGCCGGTGCTTTTTGTTTGCCATGCCTTATAAACCTGTGGTACAAAAGTGATGGAGGTAAGGAAAGAGCCCAAATAACCTACATACTCATACCACTTCCACTCAGCAGGCTGATTGAGTGTATCAAGCAAAATAAAGTCGGGTAAAATAGCCATGTTTGATGGTTGGATTGAGAAGCCAGTGTTTACTTCTCCATTTGTTCTATCACTTCCTGTGTAACCCCCGTAAAGCTAAACCCGCCATCGTGAAATAAATTTTGCATGGTCACATAACGGGTAAGATCGCTGAAGAGGGACACACAATAGTTTGCACAATCTTCTGCGGAAGCGTTCCCAAGCGGGCTCATTTTTTCGGCAAACGAAATAAATCCATCAAAACCTTTTACTCCACTGCCAGCGGTTGTGCGTGTGGGTGATTGTGAAACGGTATTAATGCGCACTTTCTTTTTTACGCCATAATGATAGCCAAAGCTGCGCGATATACTTTCCAGCAATGCTTTCGCATCTGCCATTTCATTATAATCAGGAAAAACGCGTTGGGCGGCTATATAGGTAAGTGCTACTACACTTCCCCACTCCGCAATGGCATCCAGCTCGTAGGCTGCCTGCAATACACGGTGCAGGCTCATGGCAGATATATCCAGAGTTTTGTGTTGAAACTCGTGGTTCAGTTTAGTGTAATGAAAACTTTTGCGAATATTCAAACTCATGCCAACACTGTGCAATACAAAATCTACGGGTCCGCCAAAATGTTCCATACTTTTTTGAAACAGGTTCTTGATATCCTCATCGTTGCTTACATCAGCGCCTATAATGGTTGCATTTCCTAACTCTTCTGCAAGCTTATTTATTTCGCCCATGCGTAAGGCGATGGGGGCATTGGTGAGAACGATTTGTGCGCCTTCGGCATAGCATTTTTGTGCGGTCTTCCATGCTATAGACTGGTCGTTCAACGCACCGAAAATAATCCCTTTTTTCCCTTTCAATAAATTGTATGACATGATCTGATCGTTTAAGTTTTTGTAGCGGCGGTAAAAATAGAAATCTAATTGCTAACTCTAAAAAAGAATGTGAAGTACAGCCACATGGTAATGGCATGCATAAGAAAAGCGGTACCAATAACAGCACCAAAATAAATAACCAGGTTAAGTGCTGTGCGGTTTGCCAGTGTTCGTTTTTTAAGTAGAATGTGAACGGTATAAACCGGCACCGCTACCAAAACAAAGTAGCCAAACATTAACCATTGCCAGTGGGGTATTTGTTTCATAGATGGGGATATCGTGAATGGTGAATGGTGAGAATGGTCAATCGTCAATCGTAAATGGGGTCATGTTGTTATTGGTTATTGAGTTTCGTGTATTGCCCATTGCCTATTGCCCATTACCCATTACCTCTTCTGCCGTTTACTCAATTCATCACCATCTCTCTTGCATTCTCTAAAGCGGCAGCAGTGGGCTTTTCGCCGCTGAGCATTTTGGCAATGGCGGTTATGCGCTCATCTTTATCAAGCAGTCGAATGTTCGTTTTGATGGTATCGCCTATTATTTCTTTATAAACAAAATAATGGGCATTGGCTTTACCTGCTATTTGAGGCTGGTGGGTAATACAGATGACCTGCCGTTTGTTGGCCATCTGCTGCATTATAATGCCAACCTGTTTTGCCGCTTCACCAGAGATGCCTGTATCTATCTCATCAAATATTAATGTTGGTAAATCGATGGACTGTGCCACGAGGGATTTTATACAGAGCATTAGCCTGCTTAACTCTCCGCCACTGGCAACTTTCCTGATGGGTTCAAAGCGATTGCTTTTGTTTGCATCAAATAAAAATTCAATTGCATCACTACCATAAAAATTCAATGAGCTTTTGCTGAGCTGAACTTTTAAACGTGCATTGGGCATACCTACCTGTAAAAGCAAGGCGTTCACTTTTTCCTCCAGCGGTTTTGCCTGTTTGTTTCGGCGCTCCGAAACTTTTGCGGCGGTCTCTACAGCTTTATTTAAATGTGTTTCAACATCTTTTTCTTTAGCGGCTATGGCATCATCTATTTGTAAAACAGCCTGTAGTTTTTGTTCAAGTTCGTTTTGGATAGCAATTAGTTCGCCGGTGGTTTTTACACCATGCTTTTTCAAAAGCTTATACCCGGTGGATAATTTTTCGTTAATGCGATCTATACGAGATTGATCAAATACAACGTGATCGTTAATGCGGTCAATTTCTCCCGCTATATCCTGCAATTCAACGTGGGTACTTTGTAACCTTTGAATAAGCGAGGGGAATTGGTTGTGGTATTGAACAAAACCATGTAACTGGTTAGTGATAGCTTTTATTTGTTGAACAATAGGCTGTTCACTTTCGTGCAGTTCGTAGTAAACTTTGGTAAGAGTAGTTTTGATCTCTTCGCTATTGTTCAACATCTTTAGTTCCGCATCAAGGTCCTCCAATTCATTTTCTGCGAGCCCCAACTCTTCCAGCTCATCAAACAAAAACTGGTGATAATCCAGCTCTTTATTAAAACTTGCTTTTTGTTGTTGCAGTTCGTCCAGTTCCTTTTTACTGCGTTGCCATTTTTTATAGTGAAGCTGGTAGACAACTATTAATTCTTCGTTGGAAGCGAGTGCATCCAATACCTGGCGTTGAAAATCGCTGTCGCCTAATTCAAGTGTATCGAATTGCTGGTGCAAGTCAACCAATAGCGAAGCAAGGGTTCTTAATTGCAAAAGGGTAGAGGGCGTATCGTTAATAAATCCTCTCGATTTTCCGTTGGCGCTGATCTCTCTGCGAAGTACCAATTCGTCATCGTTATCCAATTCATTCTCTGCAAGAAAATCGCACACAGCTTTTTTATCAGACACCGTAAAAATGCCCTCGATAAAACATTTTCTATCGCGGTTTTGTAAGACCGAAGTATCGGCACGATCGCCCAGTATGAGGCTTAGCGCACCCATTAAAATACTTTTACCTGCGCCGGTTTCGCCGGTGATTACATTTAGCTGATCAGAGAAATTAATTTCGATTTCATCTATGATCGCATAGTTCTGTATGAGCAGCTTCCGTAGCATGTGGGTAAAGATAGGAGGATGGGTAATGAGGAAGTCAAAATGAAAAAAAATAAGAATTATGAATGGTCAATAGTCAATCGTCAATAGTCAATTTTCAAAAGTTAGTACGTCGGTTAAAAAAACAGTGCTACCAGTAATCTATTGTTACCTATCTATTACTGGTCATTCACCATTCACCATTCACGATCATCATTCCCCCTTACACCTCGCAATACCCGACTTTGCCCGCTGGTCCAACGAGTCTTTATATTCATGATCTTCCATGTTTATACACTTTTGAAAGTATGCGATCGCCTGCGCTTTATTACCCCGCTTTTCATAGATATATCCTATTTGTAAAGCCGCCCTTGCTGCATAGTATTCCTGCCGGTTTATGCCCAAATTAATTGCCGCGAGGTAGGCGTTAATTGCAGCGTCATCATTTTCCATATCATCGTAAATACGTGCTACGCGATAATTAAATTCAAGCGCTTCTTCCGGCCTCGTAAAATCGGCGCTGCTTTTTCCATGTAAAATACCAAGAGCTTCCTTATGATAGCCACCATCGCTCAACAACCTTGCTTTTAACAATAAAACATTAGGCCAGGTTCCGCCCTTTGCATCCCGTTGGGCTTTTTTATCGGCATCTGTATCGGTATTACCACTTTTCCAAAGTAGCTGGCGAGTCTTTTCTGCTGCCGTTATATTACCCAACAAATAATACGACCAGCTAATTTTCTGTAGCACATCTTTTACATAAAATTTGCCTTTAAAATTTTTAATGAACCGCTCCATATAATTAATGGCTTCCTGGTATTCAAGGTGATGAAGCTTTGCAAAACCCATTTCAAAATCCCAAATAGGCGTGTACATATACTCGGGTGAGGTATTGCGCTTCAGTATAATATTTTTAGCGTACTCCGTTTGTTTGTTGTTGATGCCAAGGTTAGCAGCCAGGTAAGTAAACAGGTGGTTGTTTACCACATCCAGTTTTTTGGTAGTGATGTATTGAAAAACTTCTTCCGGCTTATTTTCGAGATAAAACTTAAGATAACAATAGTAAAAGCTCGCCTCGTTTTGAAACAGCTTTGCCCATTGATCGTTGCTGGCTAAAAAATTTTTCATCACCGCCATCCCGCCGTTTATAGAGCCTTTCATACCAAACAGGCTGGTAGCCCATTTATAGTTTTTGGGCACCGTTCCTATCACCACCTGCAACGGTCCATACAGCATATTGTTTGGCATAAACGATGGAAAATCTTTTCGGTTTTGCTTAATAAGGGAGAATGCTTTTTTAAAGTCCCAGCCGGCGCTGAATCTTGCACCAAACTTAATGTCAACGGTTGCTCTTTGCAGGTATGTGGTAGCCCTGCAGTAATTGTAAAAAGGCGAACTTTCTGGTCCCTCTTCAAAAGCATCCAGCCTTTTACCGAAATTGTTTTTTCGTTTTTTATATTCAGCGGGGTCTTCGTTAAAAAAGAGGGTGAAAAAGTCAATATAACCTTCCAGCATCTGGGGTATCAGGTTATCGGGGTTTTGTTGTTTCGCCTGGTTCAACAGTTGCTGACCAACTCCCAGTTTCAGCCTCGTTATTTCAAAATAAGCTTGCTGGCAGGTGGCGTTAAAGTCAAATACTTTTTCGGCATGGGTTGTATGTACAACGCACAGCAAAACAAGTATGGGAAAAATTATTTTCATTGTAAAGTAAAAGTAGAATTTAATGAACGTTGGTTCAAAGGCAAATAAATCATTAGTACTTATAGTTGGAATCAGCCCACTATAAACTTTTCAATATGGACTATGTAGTAACATCCTCCATAGTTCGTACAAGTACGAACACAAAAACAAAAAGGGTGCAACCGGCACCCTTTAAATTATATTTTTTAAAATCAAATTATTTCACTTCCACTGCATCGTGCAATTCGGGATCAACCAAAATACGACCACAGTTTTCGCAAACAATGATCTTTTTGTGCTGCTTAATCTCGCTTTGTTTTTGTGGTGGAATAGCATTAAAGCAACCACCGCACGAATCTCTCATTACCGGTACAACGCCCAAGCCATTGCGGTAGTTGGTGCGTATGCGATCGTAAGAAAAAAGCAGTCTTTCATCCAAGGCAGTACGCGCCTTATCGCTCAAATCTTTAAAATGCGTTTCTTCTTTTTCGGTATCGCCAATAATTTTTTCAAGCTCACCTTTCTTATTATTCAGTACACCTTCTTTTGCGGCAATCTGCTTTTTGGCAGCATCTAAAGTTTTCGCTTTTTCAGCAATTTCTTCGTTGGCATCTTTTATGTGTTTCTCTGCAAGTTTAACCTCAAGCTGTTGCATTTCCATCTCTTTATTGATGGCTTCGAACTCACGGTTATTTTTTACATTCTCACTTTGCTTCTCGTATTTTTTATGCAGCGTTTCCGATTCCTTAATAATGTCTTTCTTCTTCTCAATAAAATCAGATATACCGTTAATCTCTTCTTCAATACGGTTTTGGCGGGCATGTAAACCCTGAATTTCATCTTCAAGATCGCTCACTTCAATCGGTAATTCACCCTTTAAAATTTGGATCTCATCCAATTTGGAATCGATCTTTTGGAGTTTTACCAGAGAGGATAATTTTTCCTCAACAGAATAATCCTTTACGCTTGCCATATGTTTTTTTAAAATTTGATAGTTACTTTCCTAAAACCAAGTTGGTTACCAGCTTTACATCTCCGGTTAAACATCGTTGCGTCGCATTACGTTCTTCGTTAGAATCCCTGGTAGAACTAATTTTAGCCGGAAAAAAACCAGCCAGAATTCAATAATAATACTGCACCGGGTTAGTTTTTACCTTGGTTTTAAGGAGGGCGAAGGTAGGAAATTTTGCCTTCAAAACATCAAACAGTAAGTCGGTGGTGTATTGCTCACTTTCAAAGTGACCGATGTCTGCAATCACAATTTTCGAATTGCAGTCGAAGAACTCATGGTATTTAACATCGGCAGTAATAAAAATGTCCGCACCCGCAGCAATAGCATCTTTTGTAAGAAAACTGCCGGTGCCACCGCATACAGCTACTTTTTTTATGGGTTTATTAAGTAAAGCAGTATGCCTGATTACTTTTAGCTGGAACGTTTCCTTTAACAAAGCAAGGAAGTCATTTTCCGAAAGTGGTTTTTCCGGTTCACCTATTAAGCCGCTGCCAACTTCTTTAAAATAATTGGAAAGCGCTATCACATCGTAGGCTACCTCTTCATAAGGGTGCGCTTCTATCATTTTTGTAACAATACTTTTATGCAGGTATGCCGGAAATATAGTTTCAATTTTCATCTCCTCCTCTTCATGGCGCTTACCTATTTGTCCCACAAAAGGGTCGCTTCCTTCTTCTGGTTTAAAAGTGCCTGTGCCCTGTATATTAAAACTGCATTCGCTATAATTGCCAATTTTGCCACCGCCGCCTGCAAACATAGCGGCTCTTACTTTTTCCACAGCATCTTTTGGTACAAATGTTACCAGTTTCATCAGGTTATTTTGTTTATTAAGCAAAACCCGGCGGTTAACAAGCCCTAATTTGTCAGCCATTCTTCCATTAACGCCCGATAAAATATTATCCAGGTTGGTATGAATGGCATAGATGGCGACATCATTTTTTATTGCAGCAATCACCACTTTCTCAACATAATCTTTCCCCGTAATTTTTTTTAGACCCCTGAAAATAATTGGATGGTGACAGATGATAAGGTTGCATCCGTGCGTTACGGCTTCCATTATAACCTCTTCCGTTGTATCCAGGGTGCAAAGTGCACCGGTGCAGGTCCATTTACCATCACCGGTAAGTAAGCCTGTATTATCGTAGCCTTCCTGGTACGATGAAGGGGCAAGCTGGTCTAATACTTCGATAACAGAATGAATGGTCATAATGCTCTTAAATAGTATTGTTTTGAAGGAAGTAGTGTTTGCAGTGCTGAGCATGAAAAATGCGAAATCATGTGGCTTACTTCTGTTTCCAAAAGTTTATTTCGTTCTGCCAGGATATTCTTTTAAAGCCTGTTCCAAACAATCCATAGCGCAATCAATTGCTTTAAGGTTTAACACGTAAGCAAGGCGCACTTCCTGTTTACCCAAGCCTGGTGTGCCATAAAAACCTGTTGCCGGTGCTAACATCACCGTTTCATTTTTATAATGAAAACTTTCGAGCAGCCACTGGCAAAAAGTATCACTGTCATCTATGGGCAACTTTGCCATAGCATAAAAAGCACCACCTGGGTTGGGGCAAAAAACGCCTTCCATAGCGTTTAATCTTTTAACAATCAGGTCGCGGCGGCTTTTGTATTCAGCTTTGGTGGTATCAAAATAATCGGAAGGTAAATCGCAGGCTGCTTCTGCCGCTATCTGTGCAAAGCCCGGCGGGCTAAGGCGTGCCTGTGCAAATTTCATCGTAACATCTATGAGCGCTTTGTTCTTGCTAACAAAAGCCCCAATTCGTCCACCACATGCACTATAGCGTTTGCTGATGGTGTCCATTAAAACAATGTTATCGTCAACGCCTTTTAAATGCATTGCGCTTACCTGGTTGCTTTCATAGCAAAACTCTCGATAAGCTTCATCGGCAAATAAGTACAGGTTATGTTTCAAAATCAATTCCCTCAACTGGTTCATTTCTTCCTGCGTATAAAGGTAGCCGGTGGGATTGTTGGGGTTGCATATTACAACGGCTTTTGTACGCGGGGTGATAGCGTTTTCAAAATCTGCAATCGGAGGTAATGCAAAGCCGCTTTCAATTGAAGACGTAACGGAAATAACTTTTACACCAGCCGATACCGCAAAGCCATTATAATTTGCATAAAAAGGTTCGGGTATAATTACTTCGTCCCCGGGATCGAGACAAGCCATGAAGCCGAACAGTATCGCCTCGCTTCCACCAGTAGTAACAATAATCTGGTTATAGGTAACATCTATACCTACCGATGCATAATATTCCACCAGTTTTTTTCGATAGCTTTCGTTGCCCGCGCTGTGGCTGTATTCCAGCACTTTAAAATCCGATTTGCGAACGGCATCTAAAATTTGCGGTGGGGTTTCTATATCGGGCTGCCCTATATTAAGATGATACACCTTCACGCCTTTTTTTTTAGCCGCCTCCGCATAAGGAACCAACTTGCGAATGGGTGATGCCGGCATTAGCTGTCCGCGTTTACTAATTGGTAACATGCCGCAAAGATAGCTGGAGTAAATAAGTGACCATTGAAATCACTAAATAAAAAAAGCCGCTGTTTTGGGCAGCGGCTTATAAAAAATTAATTTTACTTAAATTTTTGTTTTTGTTTTGCTTTTTGTAGTTGCACCGAGTTTGTTGGTCTTTGTTTTTTCCTTCACCTCGCCTTCTTTCACTGGTTTCAGGTTTGCTGCAGCAGCATCGGATGCTACCACTTCACCCTCAATGTTCAAAACAATGGGATCGGTAACGTTTGCCACCTTTACGGTAACCTGTTTGGTGAATGCACCCATGGCAGCAGCATTGTATGTAACCTTAATTTTTTCGGATGCACCTTTGGCAATTACTCCCTTTGGAAACTCCGGAGTAGTGCAACCGCAACCCGCAACCGCACTTTCAATGGCAACCGGTTTGTCGGATACATTTTTAAATACAAATACATGTGTTGCCGGAATGTTTTGTTTGATCTTACCAAACGAAAACTTGGTTTCCTGAAATTCAAGCGGTGTGGCAGATTGTGCAAATACAGAACCAACAGTGAATAATGCTGCGATTAAAAAAGTGATTTGTTTCATAGCTATTTAATTGAAATGATTTACGGGTTTAAATTATTGATTGCTTTTCATTTTTTGTACTGCGCCATTAGCAGGTGCCGGCGTTTCGGCAACCTTGTATCCTTCACCAAAAAATTTAACTTGTTTGGAAAGACCGTTAGCGAAAACGATATCAACAAACTTTTCAAATTTTCCTTCTGTGTAGCCGTTGAAACCCATGGTTACTTTAAAAGTTTCCCCTGGTGCGAACGGCCCGGCCGACCACTTGGGTGTAGTGCAGCCACATCCTGCTTTTACCGTTTCTATTTTTACGGAGTCCTTACTGATGTTCTTTATCACTACATCAAACTCAGCAGCCTTGCCATAAGGAATTTTGCCAAAGTCGTGGGTAGCCTCCTTAATGTCAAGCACCTTAGTTATATCAACAACCGCGGCAATTTGACCTCCAGGGTTAGTAGCAACAGTTTGTGCATTCAATAATACAGCGATAAAACAACTGCACAACAGTAGTGTAAATTTTTTCATTTTCGTTCTTTTAGAATTGTAAAAGTATCGAATGCATTTAGAAAATTATGTGCCAAAGAAAACGCAAATTTTAATTTAAGTTTTTATTAAGCGCACTTTACCTTCTAAAAATACCAAACAATTTCGCACAAAAAAATCCTGCGCGTATTCAACGTAAACCCAACTATTTTATTATTGCCTTTTTTAAAAAATGAAATTATACGGCTTTAATAATATTTTTGAACAATGGAACATTCAAAACCCAATGTTGAAGTTAGTGATGAAGTAATGTCGTACGACAGCTTTAGGCAGGAAGTTTTGAATGACTACAGGCTGATTGTTGAAAGCCGCGAAGCCAGCTTATTAGGCAGAAGGGAGGTTTTAACCGGTAAAGCCAAATTTGGCATTTTTGGCGATGGTAAGGAACTTGCCCAGGTAGCGATGGCTAAGTTTTTTAAGCCGGGCGACTTTCGTGCCGGGTATTATCGCGATCAAACATTTGCGTTTGCTTCTGGTGTTGCCACTATTGAGCAGTTCTTCTCTCAATTATATTCCGATCCTGATCTTGCTAACGATCCGTTTAGTGCAGGAAGGCAAATGAACTCGCACTTCTCCACTCCGTTTGTAAATGAGGATGGAAGTTGGGTTGATTTGGCTAACCAGAAAAACGTTTCAAGCGATATTGCACCAACTGCGGGTCAAATGCCAAGGGCTCTTGGGCTGGCATTTGCATCAAAAGTGTTCAGGGGTATATCGGACAGCCAATTCAATCTCCTTAGCAACAATGGCAACGAAGTTTGTTTTTGTACCATAGGCGATGCCAGTACAAGCGAAGGGCATTTTTGGGAAACCATGAATGCAGCGGGTGTTCTACAAGTTCCGCTGGCGGTTTTTGTTTGGGATAATGGTTATGGTATTTCTGTACCTATTAAATACCAGACAACAAAGGGCTCCATTTCAACCGCATTAAAAGGTTTTAAAAAATCAGAACTCACCAACGGCATTAATATTTATAAAGTAAAAGGCTGGGACTACGCCGGTATGTGCGAGGTTTTTGAAGCGGCCATTGAAGAAATGAGGGAAACCCATGTGCCCGCTTTATTTCATGTTGAGGAAATGACGCAACCTCAAGGCCACTCAACCAGCGGAAGCCATGAACGATACAAAAGCAAAGAAAGATTGGAGTGGGAGCGTGAATGGGACTGTATAAAAAAAATGCGTGAGTGGATAATGTCCAATGGTATTGCAGGAGAAGACGATCTTACAGAAAAAGAATACACTGCAAAACAATTTGTAAAAAACAGCAAAACGGTTGCCTGGCAAAAATTTATTAAGCCGGTTAACCAACAGGTAGAAGTTACTGTTAAGCTTATAAGCGAAATGGTGGTAAACGATGTGGATACTTACAATACACTTAAGAGTTTAGCAACCACCCTGCAAAAAAATCATGAACCCATGCGGCGCGATGTATTGAAAGCCTTAAGTAAGGCGCTAATACTTGCGCCCTATTCTCCGTCGGCCGATGATGTTCGGGCTTATTATCAATCGCTGAAAAAAGAGAATGCCGACTTGTTTGATTCTCATTTGTACAACGAAGGATTAAAATCGGCATTGAATGCAAAGGAAGTAAAACCCGATTATTCATTTAATGCACCTGCAGTAAATGGCTATGAAATTCTCAACCGCTACTTCGACCAACTGTTTGCCAAAGATGCCCGGGTATTTGCTTTTGGAGAAGATGTTGGTCAAATTGGAGATGTTAACCAGGGATTTTCCGGCTTACAGGAAAAGTATGGTGTCAACCGCATTTTCGATACAGGTATCAGGGAACTTACCATTATAGGGCAAGGTATAGGTATGGCTTTACGCGGATTGCGACCCATTGCTGAAATACAGTACCTCGATTATCTCTTATATGGCTTGCAGCCCCTGAGCGATGATGTTGCCACAACACATTATCGAACTAAAGGACAACAAAGTTGTCCGCTTATTGTGCGCACCCGCGGTCATCGGCTGGAAGGTATCTGGCACAGCGGTTCACCTTTGGGTATGATACTACATTCTTTGAGAGGAATGTATGTGTGCGTTCCGCGAAATATGGTGCAAGCAGCGGGCATGTATAATACTTTGCTACAAAGCAATGATCCGGCTATTGTAATAGAATGTTTAAATGGCTATCGTTTAAAGGAAAAGTTGCCCGAAAATTTAATGGATATTTCAGTTCCGCTGGGTGTTCCCGAGGTTTTAAAGGAAGGGAGCGATGTGACCATTGTATCGTATGGATCTACTCTGCGCATTGTCAACGAAGCTGCGGAAACATTACAGCAGCAAAATATAAGCTGCGAAATAATCGACGTACAAACTTTATTGCCATTCGATATTAATCATCTCATTCTCGCATCGCTCAAAAAAACGAGCCGTATTGTTTTTGTTGATGAAGATGTGCCGGGTGGTGCAGCCGCCTACATGTACAACCAGGTATTGGAAGTACAAAATGGTTATCGCTGGTTAGATGTTCCCGCACGAACCATAACCGGCAAGCACCATCGCCCATCTTATGGTAGCGATGGTGATTACTTCAGCAAACCCAATCACGAAGACATAGTGGAAACTATTTTGGAAATGATGAACGAGTAGCCCTCTTGTTGAATGTTCCTCTTCCTTTTAACGTTGTAAGCCGCCGTTAACATTGCGGTAGCCAGCCTCATTTTGAGTGCTCATAATCCTTAATCTTGAACTCGACGCAGGTAATTTGATACCCCCTTTATTGAAAATACTAACCCTTTATCCGTGGTATTCTCCTTATAGTTTACACACAAACATGCAATCATCTAACAAAAAAAACCGGGCAAAACCCGGTTTTTATAAGTCATAAAAAAAACTTTTAATTATTCAGGATGATCTTTTCCGTCCACTGCCCATTTTGATTATTAATAGTGAGCAGGTAGGTGCCGGAAGCAATGTTATCCGGTAGTTTAAGTGTTATTATTCCTTTGGAAGATGAGACGACCGTTACTTTTATACGGGCGCCTTCAACGGTTCTTAAATCTATTTTACTAAAGCCGTCAAAGTTTGTTTTTACACTTACGGTTCTGCCCGCAGCAGTTGGGTTGGGCGATATGCTGATCTTACCTGCCGTTGGTGGAAGCTGGCACTCCATCTTTCTGATAATAACTTCGTTGCTATAAGTAACGGTTCCGCATAACAAACTCGTAACTTTTAACCTGAAGGTTAACGATCTGTCTGCTGCTTTAAAAAATAAGATGGCGTTTATTGCATTGGCGGTAACGGAAGTGCTGTTCCAGGTTGTGCTTCCAAAGGTTTCCCGATACTCCCACTCCTGTTTGTAATCTGCCCCTGAATTGCACGCTTCGGGCTGAAATTCAATCCAGATAAATGCGGGTGGGCGACTTGAACAGAACGTGCTGTTGAAGGGCTCAATAATACGAACAGCACAGGTTTTGTTGGAGCGAATGGTGGCAACGTTAGTATAGGCTATAGCGGCACAGGTTGTACTCATTACTTTCAACCTGTAATACTTAAATTTATCTGTAGTTAACGGTGGCGTGTATTCGTTGGAGGTGGCTCCGGCTATATCCGTCCACGGTCCATCAAACTGGTTGCTTACCTGCCATTGATAGGTGACTGCACCGTCTGTATAATGACACTCTGTTAACAAACGCAATTTTGCCGGAACATCGGTACCACACAACAACTGAAATGGCTCACCTATGGTACCTGCTTCAATTGGAGGATATACAAATATTTCTATTTCGTTGGAGTAGGCCCAGTTGCCAGAGGCGTCCATCACTTTGCGACGATACTTTGTATTTCCGGAAATGTTGGATGGTGTGTAAGAAGCGCCCGTTGCACCCGATACAATGGTCCATCCGCCCCCGGTATTTACTTCCCAGCTATATACGTTGTTACAACCACCACAGGCATTCAACACACTTCGTATTTGCCCGGGCGATGTGCCGGTGCAAGCAATAATGCATGGTCCCTGTATCAGCCCGGCTAACAATTTAGAAACGGGGGTTACTTTAATAACCACTTCATTGGAATAGGCAATTCTTTCAACGCCGCTGCATTTATCAAAGAATGCCCTTCTGAAATAAGTGGTTTGTGTAAGTATTCCCGGCGTATAATCACCATCGGTTGCTCCCGCTATATTTGTCCAGGCTCCACCTTCTGTTTTAAATTGCCACTGGTAACGCGCCTCCTCTCCGTAGCCGGAACCAGAAGTCAGGCTTCTTATAATTCCTGGTGTGGTACCGCCGCAGATGCTTGAATTTGTTGGAGCGATGGTTCCGCCATTGAGGGCTGTGCTGATGTATTGAACAGAAAGAACGTCTGAATAAGCTATACGACCTGCACCGTCTGTTACCTTCCTTCTGTATTGCGTTGATTGCGTGATGACCGGCGGCTGGTATTGTTCACCCGTTGCACCAGGTATTGCTACAAAAGCCGCAGCAGTACTGGTTCTGTTTTCCCATTGGAAACTGTATGGTTTTACACCACCGCTCACTGGCGTACTTCCAGATATAACAGAAGGACGATTGCCGGGGAATACACAGGTTGAACCTGCAAGAGTTCCTGGCACCAATGGTTCTTCGGGGTTAATTACAACTTCCAATACATAGGTGTACTTGACTGCTAAACAGTTATTATCCTGAACCACGCGCCTGTAGTAGGTACTGGCTGATAAAGCAGGTGGCTGATAACTTAAACCTGTAGCGCCGGCAATGGTTGTAAACGGACCCACAGCCAGTGAAGCTTGTTGCCAGGAGATGGTGTAGGAATTTGTTCCACCCGATGGGTCAACAAATGAAGTTAACCTTGCGGGTGTTGAACCCGACGCGATCATTTGAGAGGATGGCCTGATATCTCCTGCAAATAAAGCAGGCTTCACATCAATTGCAATTTCATTGGAGTATGCTTCTCTTTTTTGAACACCGCAACCATCCATGGTTACCCGGCGGAAAGTTGTTTTTTGTAATAGAGGCTCTGGCTGGTAATCTCCCCTGTCAACTCCGGGAATGGTTACCCACATACCACCATCTGTTTTCATTTGCCATGCATATTGAAGCTGCTCGCCATAACCTGATGCACTTAAAAAGCTACGCAGTTTTGCAGGCGAAGAACCGAGACAGGCAACCATTGCATCTGTCATAATTTGTCCACCGTTCAGCGGAGTTCCAATAAAGTTTACACCAAACGCATTGGTATATAAACTTGCACCGGTAGCATCGGTTACTTTTTTACGAAAGAAAGTAGTTTGTGTTAATGCGCCGGGCTGATAACTGCTGCCAGTGGCGCCGGGTATTGGGGCAAATGATCCAGCCGCTGTTCTCGACTCCCACTGATACTGGTAAGGTGGCGTGCCACCGGTTGCATCAACCAGCGCGGTTAAAATAGCAGGACTGTTACCGGCAAAAACACATGCGCTAACAGAGGTGATAACGCCTGGGTTTAAAGGCGCGTTTGTAACCTTAACCACTACCGGCAATGTAGATGAAGTGCTGCCGCAAACTACATCAGTAGCTACCCGTCTGAAATAAGTTGTTTGTAGTAAGGCGCCGGATTGATAGGTTAAGCCTGTTGCACCTGATATGTTGGTCCACTCACCGTTTTCTGCAGGGCTGTATTGCCATTGATACATTAGGTTTCCACTACCGCCCGATGGGTTGGTGGCAGAAGATAGGAGCGCAGGTGCTGAACCTGATGGGATGGTTTGAGTGGAAGGAGCAATGGAACCAGCCAATAAAGCTGGAAGGGTATTAATAGTGATCTCGTTGGAGTAAACAACATTACCGCAATTATCGCTCACCCCTCTTTTATAGGTAGTTGAACTTGGTATAAGTGTAGTGGTATAGTTTAAGCCATTGGCACCCACTATAGCCGTATAGGACGCGCTGCCTACCTTCTTTTCCCACTGGTAGGTAATTATGCCAATATCGTCGCCAGGTACCGTATTTCCAGATAAAATACCGGCAGATTCATTGGGGCATATGGCGTTGGAACCAGAGCGTGTAATGGTGCCGCCCACGAGATTTAGCCTGATGACATTCACTATTGTTGACGTATCGGCACAAGCGCCATTGCCAACAATTATTCTGAATGCGCCAATATCGTTTGTTACATAACTGCTGGTGGTTGCACCGCTAATATTGGCAAACACACCACCACCGGATGTTTGCTTTTGCCACTGGTAACTGTATGCTGCTGCGGTTTGCGCATTCAGCGTTACAGAGGTTCCAGTGCAAAGATTAATTACCGGAGCATTTGTTACCTGCGCGTTTACGCCAGGACATTTGGATTGAGCCAATAAAGAAGTTGAGAAGAAACTGAACAGCAAAATTACAGGCGCAGCAAGGCACCTTTTGAAAGTAGCTGTTTTCATAAGCGTTAATTTTAAATGATATAATCTGTAATACCGGACCGGTTCTTCGGAGGAAGTGGATTTTGCAGGACTTTTCTTAGAAAACTGAAGGATTAAAACGAGTAATTGAAATTATTACAATCAGGATGTAATTGCAATACCTAAACATTATGGTATTGAAAAGTTGTTTTGGGGCTAACAATCATTTGCCAATACCGGTAATAAGAGGTTAGTAACGAGGGAAAAGTTGCGTGAGAGCAAAGAATTAGAGGAACTTTTTTCGCAGCTCCGGCGTTGGCAGCCAACAAGCTTCTTTTTTACCAAACCACCGGTAACGATTTTTAGAAACGATATTATAAATCCCATCGCGAATTGGGGAAGGAATAATAATGAATGCATACAAAAGCGGCCAGGCACCCGATAAGTGTTTGACGACTTTTAGCGCACCGGTAGAGCGGGTGTATAATTTTCCGTTGTTTAGTAAAATAAAAGAATTGAGTTCGTTTGCCGGGAGATGGTGTTCTTTTAATACCTGTTGCCCAAATTCAGACTGTAACGAGGCGAACCTAAACAGATTTTTGCGATCTCTTTTTATAATAAACTGAACACTGCTGCTGCACAAATTGCAAACGCCATCAAACAGAATAACGGGACGGGTAACTTGGCTTTGCATTATTTTTTTGAAACGATAAATGGCTGCACTATGAATTGCCGTACAAGAGGGCGACGCAACGATGTTTTATTACTAACTGAAGTGAGGCCCAATCTATTTTAAATTATGATAAACCTTCTGCACATCTTCGTCCTGCTCCAGCTTATCAACAAGTTCAAGCACTTCTTTTGCCTGCTCTTCATTTAGCTCAACAGTGGTGGTGGGCAGGCGGGTAAGTTCGGCGGTAATAACGTTGATACCTTTATCTTCAAGGGCTTTGCTCATGTTGCCAAACTCATCGTAAGCGGTTCGTAAAACTATGTTACCCTCGCTGTCTTCTCCAATTTCTGCCAAGCCAAAGTCAATGAGTTCCAGCTCCAGATCTTCAAGGTTAAGCCCTTCGTTTTTGATTTTGAATTCGCCCATTCGATTAAAAAGAAAGGCCACAGAGCCACTATTGCCAAGGCTTCCCTCCCCTTTTCTGAAATGCATACGAACGTTTGCCACGGTGCGGGTATGATTGTCTGTTGCCGTTTCAACCAATACGGCTACGCCATGGGGTGCATAGCCTTCGTAAACAACTTCCTCGTAGCTGCTAATATCTTTGCCCATAGCCCGTTTAATGGCCGCTTCAACGCGGTCTTTGGGCATGTTTACGCCTTTGGCATTTAGCATACAACGGCGAAGGGCAGGGTTGGTATCGGGCTCCGGTCCGCCCGCTTTTACGGCTATGGCTATTTCTTTACCAATGCGGGTAAAAGCTTTTGCCATACGATCCCACCTGGCAAACATGGTTGATTTACGAACTTCGAATATGCGACCCATAGAAAATGTTTATGCTTAACTTAATGCCTGATGCTGAATTTTAAATGGTAAAGCAAAACTCAAAACTCAACAGGGTTGCAAATGTACAATTTGGGAGGCAACAAAAAAGCCGTTCACCTGCAGGGGAACGGCTTTGTGATATTTTGAGTGAGCTAACTTTTTTCGATAGGATTTACCGGTTCGCCATCATCAACGGGTTCGGGACGCCCGAGCCTGTTGGCGAAAACAAAGAAATGTACCAGTGCAAATCCAATGGAGATATACAACAAGGTTCTATCGCTGTCAAAACCTACTACATATTGATGAAGAAAACCTGCTACAATCAATAATGCCGCAAGTGCAAGCCCGGTATAACGGGCAATCTTCATTCCTTTACGGGTAGTGGTTCCGTTGCCCAGGTGGCTGTGTTTGGCACCGTACGCGAGGTATATATCCATACCAATCAGCATCCAAACCAATAAACGTATCCAGGTATCCATTGGTAAAAACACCATCATAAATAAACAGGTGATAATGCCCAGTATAGGAACTAATGGAACCATAGGAGTTTTGAAAGAACGCGGTAATTCGGGCATTTTTTTACGCATCACCCAAATGCCAATACAAACAAGAATAAAGGCAAACAAAGTTCCGATGCTCGTCATTTCGCCCACCACACGTGCAGGTACAAATGCGGCAAACAGGCTAACGAACAACATAAAAAGCAAATTGTTTTTTGCCGGAGTTTGGGTGCGTGGGTTAACGCTGGAAAATATTTTTGGTATCAAACCATCTTTGCTCATACTGAAGAATACACGGCTTTGTCCCATAAGCATTACCAGGATTACCGATGCATATCCCGCAAGAATGGCTACAATGATGGCGCGGTTAAGCCATGGATAATCGGGGCGAATTGTACCGGAAACGTCTGCGGTTCCCATGTGATCTATTGCGACCGCCACCGGGGCAATGCCATCCTTACCTGCAAAAGTGGTATAGCTGGTTACACCGGTCATAACATGCGCAAACAGGATGTACAAAACCGTACAAATTGCAAGAGAGCCTAAAATTCCCCATGGCATATCGCGTTTGGGATTTTTTGCTTCCTGTGCGGCTGTACTTACTGCATCAAAACCTATGTAGGCAAAAAATACAATTGCTGCCGCCCTTATAATTCCGCTAAAACCAAATTCTCCAAACGTGCCCGAGTTATCGGGAATGTATGGGTTGTAATTATCGTTGTTAATATACTTCCAGCCAAGAAAAATAAATACCAACACCACCGCCACTTTTAAGGTTACAATGATACCATTTACAACTGCGCTTTCTTTGGTTCCTTTTATTAATAACAAGCTCATTAATACTATAATGAATACCGCAGGCAGGTTAATGATACCTCCATCCAACGGGCCAAGTGTGAGTGAAATGGGCAGGTGCATATCAAAACCTTCTAAAAATTTTACGAGGTATCGGCTCCAGCTTATTCCTACTGTGGCTGCCCCCACCGCATATTCCAACACAAGATCCCAGCCGATTATCCAGGCGATAAATTCGCCCATGGTGGCATAGGAATAAGTATACGCACTTCCCGCAACAGGTATCATTGAAGCGAACTCAGCATAACACAAACCCGCAAACAAACAACCTAATGCAGCCACCACAAACGAAATAGTGATTGCCGGACCAGCATGGTTAGCTGCTGCCATACCAGTGATAGAAAATAATCCTGCACCAATAATGGCTCCAATACCAAGGGCGATTAACCCGCCGGCACCCAGGGTACGCTTAAGCGTATGACTTCCGGTTTCCTGCGCCTCATTTAGTAATACATTCATTGGTTTCTTTACAAATAAACTCATAGCGTAGTTAGTATTTATTGAACAATAAGGTGCGGAAAAATAAGCATTTATTCAAAACAGCTAATTTTTCTTTTACAGTGATTGTGCATGTTTGTGAACCTCATTTGCTTTTGATTGTAAATACTATATTGCACAAATAATATTGCATTGCATGGAACATAAGCACCCTGTAAAAAAGAACCGGTTAACTATCTATATCATTGTTGCAATGATCACCGGTATCCTTACAGGGTATATAGTTCATGAAAATTCTTCACCGGAAACCATTGCAGGGTTTGCAACCAATATTAAAATTCTTACCACCATATTTCTCCGGTTAATACAAATGATTATTGCACCATTGGTTTTTTCGACCCTGGTGGTGGGTATTGCCAAATTGGGCGACCTCAAGTCAGTGGGAAGGGTGGGTGGTAAAGCGCTGCTTTGGTTTGTTACAGCGTCACTTGTTTCGTTGTGTATAGGGCTGGTGCTGGTAAACTTTTTTAAACCAGGCGAAGGCATCAATTTAAGCAATGCCGATACAGGAGCAGCCAAAGACCTCGTTAGTAAAACTACCCAGTTCTCTATTCAAAACTTTGTAGAACATGTTTTTCCGAAAAGCGTATTTGAAGCTATGGCCACCAATGAAATACTGCAGATCGTCATCTTCAGTATATTTTTTGGCGTGGCTACGGCTGCACTGGGCGACTATGGCAAAATTGTAGTAAGAGGATTGGAAGCGGTTTCGCACGTTATTTTAAAAATGGTGAACTATGTAATGGCATTTGCACCACTCGGGGTATTTGGTGCCATTGCCGCAGTAATAGCCACAAAGGGTTTAAGTGTTTTTTCTTTTTACGGTGCCTATCTTTTATACTTTTTGGTCGGCATTTTTGTTTTGTGGGCGGTGTTGCTTTCAGTGGGTTTTTTGATATTGCGAGGACGGTTACGGGGCTTGCTGAAACGAATTGCACAGCCATTGCTGATAGCCTTCAGCACCACCAGCAGCGAAGCTGTGTTTCCTAAACTTACAGAAGAGCTGGAGCGTTTTGGCTGTAAGGATAAAATTGTTGCCTTTATACTTCCGCTCGGCTATAGTTTTAACCTGGATGGTAGTATGATGTATATGACCTTTGCCAGCATAGCTATTGCACAGGCATACGGAATTCATTTAGATACCGGTACACAAATAACCATGTTACTGGTTCTGATGTTAACAAGTAAAGGGATTGCCGGGGTTCCGCGGGCATCGCTTGTGGTGGTGGCTGCAACCTGTGCAATGTTTGATATACCGCCGGAAGGAATAGCGCTGATTTTGCCGATCGATCATTTTTGCGACATGTTTAGAACGGCAACCAATGTGTTGGGCAATGCGCTGGCAACAAGTGTGGTAAGTAAGTGGGAAAACTCGCTGGAGACATAGCGTTGCATAATGGTTGGTCTTTGGTTTTTTAAAAGATTTGAAGGCAGCGATTGAGGTAAATTTGTAAAAAATATCTTATGAAGTTTGAAAGAATTTCAATTGATCCGGCATTGATGTTAGGGAAGCCTTGCATAAAGGGAACACGGATTACTGTTGAATTGATATTGGAGAAGTTAGCGGGCGGGGCAACCGTTGAATGGATATTAGATGGCTATCCACACATAAAACGCGAGGACATATTGGAGGCAATTGGTTATGCTCATGCAGTATTGACCAATGAAGTAATTATTGAAGCGACTCCTGCATAATGATAGCCGATGAAAGTGTAAATAAAAATCTTGTTCTTGCTATTAGAGAAGCAGGATTTACCGTTTATTCAATCGCTGAAGAGTGCGCCGGAATGAGTGACGAGGATATTGCATTAATGTCTTTAACGCCGCCGCGAGTAATTATTTCAGAAGATAAAGATTTCGGGGAATTGGTATATCATCAAAAAGTATCTGTGATTGGTGTGATACTTCTTCGCTATGCACCTTCCGAAGTGGATATTGTCAAAACCAGGATACTGTCATTTTTATTTGAGTATGAGAATCGTTTGAAAGGAAAGTTCACCGTAATCACTATAACAAAACCCGAATTAGAATATTATAATGATACAGATGCTATTCATCCAATTTAAAGATCTGCTAAACCCTGAATTTTATATTCAAAATGGCGGCTTCTTTCTGATACTTTTTATAGTTTTTGCCGAAACCGGTTTGCTTGCGGGTTTCTTTCTGCCTGGCGACAGCCTGCTGTTTGTAGCAGGTATTTACAGCCTCGAAATAATCAGGGAAGTTTTCCCGGTAGTTACCAATGATTACCTGGCATTATTCATACTGTTGGGCTTTATTGCACTGGCGGCGGTGCTCGGTAATACCGTGGGTTACTGGTTCGGCAGAAAAACCGGACCCTTCTTATTTCACCGTAAAGACAGTTTTTTGTTTAAGAAAAAATACCTGTACCAGGCGAAAGATTTTTACGACAAGCATGGCGGAAGCGCTATTGTGTTTGCAAGGTTTCTGCCTATTGTACGCACGTTTGCACCAATCGTTGCTGGTATAGTTCAAATGGATAAAAAGAAGTTTGCATTTTACAACATAGCTGGTTCGTTGGCCTGGGTATTCAGCATGTTGTTTGCGGGTCATTTTCTTTACGAGTTTTTTAAAAAGAAATTTGATTTTGACTTAAAGGAACACATCGAGATCATTGTACTTGGTATTATATTGGTAACTACTTTGCCGGTGATTTTCAAATTGGTTTTCGGAAAGCATAAAACACCCAATACTACCACACCCGACTAACTTTTATTTATGGATAAACGTACCTACGGAATTTTTTCCATTCCCGTTATAGTGGGTGCCTTGGGCTATTTTGTTGATATATACGACCTGTTGTTGTTTACTATAGTTAGGGAGCCAAGTCTTAAAGGGTTAGGTGTAATTGACTCGCAAATGGTTGCGGTAAGCACACGTATCATTAACTGGCAAATGATTGGTTTGTTACTGGGAGGTATTCTTTGGGGTGTAATGGGCGATAAAAAAGGGCGTTTGTCTGTTTTGTTTGGTTCCATTATTTTATACTCCGCAGCCAATTTTATCACGGGCTTTGTACAAACCGCCGATCAGTATGCATGGGCAAGGTTTGTTGCAGGTTTAGGATTAGCAGGCGAGTTAGGGGCCGGTATTACATTGGTTGCCGAAATGCTTCCCAAAGAAAAAAGGGGCGTTGGTACTTCGCTTGTTGCGGCTATCGGATTAAGCGGAGCGGTAGTTGCCTACTTTACCTTTAAGTTTACAAACGACTGGCGTTTGTGTTATAAAATCGGCGGATTTCTTGGCGTTTTACTGTTGCTGATGCGCGTAAGTATGGTTGAATCGGGTATGTTTAAAAATGTAAAAGACTCCAGCATAAGCCGCGGAAATTTTCTAATGTTTTTCAACAATGGCGCCCGGTTTAAAAAGTATATACTGGCTATTTTAATTGGATTACCTACCTGGTTTGTAATTGGCATATTGGTAAACCTGAGCAACCGTTTTGCATTTGAGATGTATGGGGAAAAAACACTCGACTCCGGCAGGGCTATCATGTTTGCCTATGTGGGTATATCTATAGGTGATATATTGATAGGATTGGTAAGCCAGGTTTTAAAAAGCCGAAAGAAAGCGCTGTTTATTTTTTACACGCTCTGCGTCATTGCAGGCTGTTTTTACTTCAGCGCATTTAATAGCAGCAATTCATCTATGTATATTATTTGTGGGTTCCTTGGTTTCAGCACCGGGTTTTGGGCCATTTTTGTAACTATGGGCGCAGAACAGTTCGGTACCAATTTACGGGCTACGGCAGCTACCACCATACCCAATATGGTAAGGGGTTCGTTGCCATTAATAAATTTGCTGTTTGTAAATGTGTTTCAGCACAGCTTTCAATTATCACTAATAAACAGCGCTATTATTACCGGAAGTATTGTGATGACAATTACGCTGGTAGCCGCTTATTTTACAGACGAAACTTTTCATAAAGACTTGCAATATGTGGAAGCGTAAAGTTGAATGGTTGAATTGTTGAAAAAGGTTCTCTGGCAAAATTCAACCTAATAACTTTTCAACTAATCAACACTAAATGAAGTTTCTTATCATTCGTTTTTCATCCATTGGAGATATCGTTTTAACCACCCCCGTTATTCGCTGTTTAAAACAACAGGTGCCCGGTGCCGAAGTACATTATGTAACCAAAAAAAGCTTTCACAGCATTCTGCAGAGTAACCCATACATCGATAAGATTATTTTATTGGACACGTGGGAACTGATGATGCATAACCTACAGCTGGAACAGTATGATTATGTTATCGACCTGCATAACAACCTGCGAACCCTGCGAATAAAAAAAGCTTTGAAAGCTAAAAGCTTTTCGTTTAAAAAGCTGAATGTTCAAAAATGGCTGCTGGTTAATTTCAAAATTAACCTGATGCCGCAAACGCATATAGTTGACCGCTACCTGGACACACTTGAATTTTTCAATGTAATAAACGATGGAAAGGGATTGGATTATTTTATTCCGAAAAAAGATATTGTATCCGATCATGATTTACCTGCCGCGCAATCGTTGGGCTACATAGGGTTAGTTATTGGCGCTGCGTTGAATACAAAAAAATTGCCAGTTGAAAAATTGCAGGAACTGTGTAGTAAAATAGATTATCCGATCGTGCTGTTAGGTGGACCGGAAGATAGGGAAGCAGGAGACCAAATTGCTTCCACAGACCCTGTAAAAATTTATAATTCGTGCGGCAAGTTTAATATTAATGAAAGTGCCGACCTGGTACGAATGGCGAAACTAATTGTAACACACGATACGGGACTGATGCATATTGCCGCCGCATTTAAAAAGCCCGTTATAAGCATATGGGGCAACACCGTTCCGGCGTTTGGTATGACACCTTATTATGGATTTGCCACCCAGCCAGCCGATACAATGGAAGTAAAAGGATTGAGTTGCCGGCCGTGCAGTAAAATTGGCTACGACAAATGCCCGCGTGGTCATTTTAAATGCATGAATAAACAAGACATGGATGAAATTTCCATGCGAGTAAAAGCAAAGCTTGGAATATAAAAATGCCCGGTAGCCTAAACCTCTTACCAAACATAGGATTTGGATATAAAACGGGGTGGAGGACTTACACCTCTTCTCCGGGCCGCCACCCTAAACCAAATACTATTCCAAAGAAGTTGATGAATTGTTAAAGCTCCCCCGTTTGTAGTATTATAATTTTTTTTGAATTCATTAATAACCAGTTGCAGCCGCTAAAATTTTTTTAAAGCATATAATGCTCGGGCGTATTGTTCAATCTTTTCAATGTTGTGTTTGTACCATCGGCAGCGAAATAATAAATGTTGACCCTTCGTTTACCTTGCTTTGGGCAATGATGAAGCCGTTGTGTTCTTCCACAATTTTTTTGCAGATAGCCAAACCGATACCAGTTCCTTCGTACTCGGTTTTAGGATGCAAACGTTTGAACATGCCGAAGATCTGCTCGGAATATTCCTGGTCGAAACCAATGCCGTTGTCTTCTATGATGATGCGGCAGTATTTATTTTGCTTGTTATTTTTAAGAGTGCCATTTGTGGTAACGGTAAGTTCCGACCTGATTTTAATTAAAGGTTTTTCATCCTTCTTGCTATACTTAAGCGCATTGCTGATTACGTTTTGAAACAATGGCCGGATAAGCCCCGGGTACACATACATGGATGGAAGTTTTTCGACAATTACCTTTGCCTGTTTTTCCGCAAAGTGTCCTTCCATCTCAATCAGCACATCATTCAGTATCGCGTTCAGGTCGCTGTTTTCAAACGACTCACGGTCGAGGGTTAGTTTGGAGAATGTAAGAATGTCCTTAATAAGATCCTGCATCCTTTCGCATGCACGCTGTATTTTATCAACATTATTCTTTCCATCTTCATCCAGAATTTCGCGGTACTTCGTGTCTAAACGATCACAGAAAATGCGGATCTTTCTTAAAGGTTCCTGCAGGTCGTGCGAAGCCATGTAAGCGAAGTTGTCCAGTTCCTTATTTGCCGACTCGAGCCTCGAAATATTTTCTAACAACGTTTGGTTCAACTGTATCACCTTTTCTTCGGAGATCTTTCTTTCGTGTACCTCCAGCTCCAGGCTTTTGTTTACGGTGATCAGGTGTTTTTCCTGCGCTATCAACTGGTGATTTTTTCTATAGATATCTACAAACACACCAACCTTTGCACGCACCAGTTCGGGGTTAATAGGTTTGTAGATGTAGTCGACCGCACCGGTTTGGTATCCTTTAAATATATTCTCTTCACCGTAATGATTTGCTGTTATAAAAATGATAGGTATATGTCGCAGCTTGTCTCTTTCATAAATCATAGAGGCTGTTTCAAAGCCATTGAGGTTAGGCATTTTCACATCCATTAATATAAGCGCGAAATCATATTCACTCAGCAAAACTTTTAATGCCTCCCTACCGGAATTTGCTTTCACAAACTGGTAACCATCCGGCTCCAGAATGGTTTCAAGCGAAAGCAAATTATCCGCCCTGTCATCAACCAATAATATTTTAGGATGCATATTATTTATTTATAAAACCAAACCCGCATAAGCGATAACAGCTGGTCTATTTTTAATGGTTTGGTTATGTAGTCTGACGCACCGGCTTCTATGCACTTTTGCCTGTCGCCCTTCATTGCTTTTGCTGTTACTGCAATAATCGGCAGCGTGTTGTTCTTATGTTCTCTCCTTATTTTTTGGGTGGTTTCATAGCCATCCATTTCAGGCATCATAATATCCATTAACACCATGTCTATTCTATCGTTTTCATTTAAAATATTTATGGCTTCTTTTCCGCTTTCGGCTGTTGTTACGTTAATGTTGTATCGTTCAAAAACAGTTGTTAGCGCAAACAGGTTTCGTACATCATCATCTACCACTAAAATATGTTTACCGGTTAAAATATCCTCCTTCATCCGTATGTTTTCAATCAGCTTCTTTTTTTCCGGGGCGAGGTCTTTGTGGTTGTTGTGCAGGTGCAAAACCGTTTCCTCCAGCAAATGTTCCAACGAGTTTACTCCTTTCAATAATACTGTGTTGGATGTTCTGTTCAACTGGTTTAATTCAACCTTATTAAAATCTTTGGCAGAATAAACTATGATAGGGGTTAGCTTTTGTTTTGCACTGCTAACCTGGCTAACCAAATCGTTGCCCGAAATGTCGGGTAATGTATAGTCAAGAATGATGCAATCAAACTCTTTACTCTTCAAAAGCCGTAGTGCTTTTTTACCGGTAGAGGCGATACTTACCTGTGTATGATCACTTTTTAAAATACTGGCTATTTGCGATGATTCAATCTCATTGTCTTCCACTACCAGCACATTTTTTACCTCCTTCTTACTAAACGATACAATGTCTTTAAACAGTTCATTCAACGATTCATTCTCCAATGGTTTTAAATGGAAACTGCGTGCGCCACGCCTTAAAGCAAGCTGCTTGTTTTCCTCACCACTAATTAAATGAATGGGTATGTG
>JANPIA010000235.1:0-1645 GCA_031424735.1 Segetibacter sp. | reverse complement strand
GCAGTTAATTGATGTTCCTTTCTTTCAACTTTTAACCAAACGGTTTTACCAAAAGTATTGGGGATGCTGCGGATGGCAGTATCCAGTTTGAACACGATCTTTTTTCCATTATCGTACCCGCTGTACAACTGCACATTTACCATTTGATTACCATTGGTAAGGTAAAGCCCTGCTTTTGCTGTATCCGTAGCATCAATATCAAGCCTGGTAACTGCAGTATAATAATGGTCGGTTTCTTTTTGTACAAGGTGTGCCCTTGATGTATCGGGCAGCAGTCTCACCCATCCTTTTCGTGCAGTTAATGAATATTGTGAGAACGCTTTTTTGGTTAAGAAATGCCAATGCAGTTGCAGGCTATCGGTATCGAAATAATCGGAACTAACACTCCGCCAGTGGATGCCGGACTTGGGTAAGCCAGGTTTTTCAACCGGCAGTGTTGTTGGCGCTATTCCCCAGGGGCGGTCACCCTCCCAAAGCACCTGGTATAAACCACTTTGTCTTCCGGTACCAGACCAATCATCGTTTCCAACTCTTTCGTAGCTCTGCCCGATTGTCCACCAGGTTCCATCCGCCAGTTGAATTGGTGCAGCAATATGGTTTGGGCGGCGAAAGCCCGTATGCGGGTCCGTCACCGGTTTAAAAAATTCACCCAACCTCTCCCACTTAGTGGAATCCGCAGTTAACGCCGTACCACGCAGGGCATATTGTCCGCCGGAAACATCTCCTGCCGGAAAGTAATAGTAATAACCATTGCGCTTACTCATTACAGGCCCTTCGGCCCAACTGTACTGTTGTTTTGCATTGATCCAATCTAGATTCATTATCGTATCGGTAAGTTGTCCGTCTCTGCCGATGGCTTGTATGCGATTTATCTTCTGCAGGTTCTTTATCAGCATGTACGGTTTTCCGTCGTCGTCTACAAATACTGAATTATCGTACCCAAGAGGACCAGTCGTAGGATTCGTTTTCACCGGTACCGGATCGGTCCATGGGCCTTTTGGGTTGGTAGCTTTTGAAAACCATTGACCGTTTGCAGAAAAGTAAATCCAATAAGAACCATAGAAGTGAGTGATTGCTCCCTGCCAAATACCTGCAGAAGGACTGTCTGTTACAAAACCAGCTTTTGAAGGATGAACTACCCGGCTGATAATTTGCCAATGTACCAGGTCTTTAGAATGATAGATTGGCAGATATGGAGTAAAATGAAAGCTGGAACCACAATGGTAAAAATCATCACCCACTTTCAATAGGGTAGGGTCAGGATGATCGCCAGGTAACACTGGGTTCACATAAGTTTTTACCTGGTTATAATATGCAGATGAATCAGGTGCACCTAACGCATTTAGACGTTGAGCTCTTAGGTTAGTAGTTGCTAAAAAAGAAAGAAAGGCTAGCGCAAATCGATAATACATTACACGATTATTTTGTGTGGAGAAGGAAGTAAAATTATAGGAACGTGCAGAATTTCGAACTCTCATTTGTTTAAATAAGTGTAACAAATGTTTGAAGTGATAGCGTTCGTTAAATTTAGTAGAGTTTATACATCGCTACCCTATTACAAAATAACTATGTAGCTAAAAAGTGGCAGCTACTACCAACCTTATATAACTCGCTGAATCGAGCATTCAAAAGATATTCTAGTATC
>JANPIA010000234.1:0-14232 GCA_031424735.1 Segetibacter sp. | reverse complement strand
GCACACCACCATCTCCAATAATGGCCACCACCGTGCGGTTAGGTGCGCCAAATTTTGCACCGATGGCTGCTGGTAAAGCAAACCCCATGGTACCTAACCCGCCAGATGTGATATTGCTTTTTGACTGTGTAAATTTTGCATAGCGGCAGGCTACCATCTGGTGCTGGCCCACATCGGTAACTATGATCGCTTCGCCTTTTGTAAGTTCGTTTAATTGATTGATCACTTCGCCCATTGTTAGCTTTTCGCTGGTAGGGTTGAGCTCTTTATTTATGACTATTTCTTCTTCAGTTTTCCGGTATCCATAAAATTTTTCAACCCACTGAGGATACACTTTTGTTTCAACCAAAGCAGTGAGCATGGGCAATGTTTCCTTACAATCGCCCCAAACACCAACGGTGGCTTTTACATTCTTATCTATCTCCGCGGGGTCTATATCCAGGTGAATAACCTTTGCCTGCTTTGCATACTTATCAAGCCTGCCTGTAACACGGTCATCGAAGCGCATACCGATGGCAATCAGAACATCGCAGTCGTTTGTTAAAACATTGGGTACATAATTAACGTGCATAACCAGCATACCGACGTTTAAGGGATGATCAGTAGGCAAAGCGCTTAAACCGAGGATGGTCCATGCCGCGGGTATTCCACTCTTTTCAATAAAAGTTTTAAATTCCTTTTCAGCCTTGCCCAATATAACACCCTGTCCAAAAATCACGAATGGTTGTTTCGCTTCGTTGATCAACCGTGCGGCCTGCTCTATATACTCTTTCCGTACCAAAGGCTTAGGACGATAGCTGCGTATGTGTTCACATTTTTTATAGCCTTCATAACTGAATTTATCGAGCTGCGCGTTTTTGGTTATATCAATTAAAACAGGTCCGGGTCTGCCGGTTTTTGCTATATGGAAAGCTTTGGCAAGTACAGCCGGAATTTCTTTTGCATCGGTTACCTGGTAGTTCCATTTTGTGACCGGGGTGGTTATGTTGAGTACATCAATTTCCTGGAAAGCATCTGTACCTAAAAGGTGTGCATATACCTGCCCGGTAATGCAAACAATGGGCGTGCTATCAATCATAGCATCCGCTAAACCGGTAACCAGGTTGGTTGCACCCGGCCCGCTGGTAGCAAATACAACACCGACTTTACCGGATGACCTTGCATAGCCCTGTGCAGCATGTATAGCTCCCTGCTCATGCCTGACCAAAATATGTTTTAGCTTCTCATTGTAATCGTATAAAGCGTCGTATATCGGCATGATGGCTCCTCCGGGGTATCCAAAAATCGTTTCCACATTTTCTTCAACAAATGCCTCTAACACAGCCTGGGAACCACTTAGATTATTGGTGGGTTGCGTTTCAGGTATGGGTTCAACCATTTCCTTTACCACAATTTGTTCTTCAATGTCAAGTATAGAATTCATGCTCTTAATATTTTATCCTGTTATGCCTCGTCCGTTACGCAGCCTTCGGCTGCACTTTTCACATGCCTGGCATATTTATAAAGTATCCCTTTCGTTGCCTTCAATGCCGGTTGTTTCCAATTTGATCTCCTTTCAGCAATTGTTGCTTCATCTACTTTTAAAGTCATTGTTTTTTTTGCAACGCTGAGTTCAATAACGTCATCATCTTCAACCAGCGCAATCAATCCGCCTTCAAATGCTTCGGGGGTGATATGCCCTACTACAAAACCATGTGTGCCGCCGCTAAACCTGCCATCGGTTATCAGGGCAATGGAGTTTCCGAGACCGGCGCCAATGAGTGCTGAAGTGGGCTTCAACATTTCGGGCATGCCCGGTGCACCCTTTGGGCCAACATTCCGTATCACCACCACATCGCCCGCTTTTATTTTGCCAGAATTAATTCCTTCTATCAATTCAAATTCACCATCAAAAACACGCGCACTACCTTGAAAGCTTTCGCCTTCTTTCCCGGTGATCTTCGCAACGCTTCCACCTTCGGCAAGGTTGCCATATAATATTTGCAAATGACCAGTTGCTTTGATTGGAGACTCAAGTGGAAGAATAATTTTTTGCTGATCGAAATCCAGATCCGGCGCCTCTGTTACATTTTCTGCAATGGTCTTTCCGGTAACAGTTAAACAATCTCCATGTAGCAACCCTTCTTTCAGCAAATACTTCATTACTGCTGGCAGCCCTCCATATTGATGGAGATCCTGCATCAGGTATTTGCCACTTGGTTTAAAGTCGGCAAGCATAGGTACGCGATCACTTATCTGTTGAAAATCATCTTGTGTTAACGGAACATCTATACTCTTTGCCATGGCAATCAAATGCAATACGGCATTGGTGCTTCCACCCAGGATCATTATAACAGTGATGGCATTTTCAAATGCTTTTCTTGTCATGATATCGGAAGGCCTAATGTCTTTTTCCAGCAACAGTTTAATGGCTTTACCGGCAGCGAGGCATTCCTTCTTTTTATCGTCGCTTAGTGCGGGATTTGAAGAGGAGTAGGGAAGGCTCATGCCTAATGCTTCAATAGCGCTTGCCATTGTGTTGGCAGTGTACATGCCACCACATGCACCAGCGCCGGGACATGAATGCTGGATAATTCCTTTGAAATCTTCGGCAGATAAATTGCCCGCCATTTTTTGACCCAAGGCTTCAAAGGCAGAAATAATATTTAAGTCCTGACCCTTATAATGCCCAGGTGCTATTGTACCGCCATACACCATAATAGAGGGGCGATTTAAACGCCCCATCGCTATTAAAGAACCGGGCATATTTTTATCACAACCTGGTAAGGCAATCAATGAATCATAATATTGTGCGCCGCAAACCGCCTCGATGGAATCGGCAATGATATCGCGGCTAACCAATGAGTAGCGCATTCCTTCGGTACCGTTACTCATACCATCGCTAACACCAATTGTATTAAATATTAATCCCACCATGTCCTCATCCCAAACGCCTTGCTTTACAATTTTGGCAAGATCGTTTAAATGCATATTGCAGGTATTGCCATCGTATCCCATACTTACAATACCCACTTGTGGTTTTGTAAGATCGTGCTCGGTTAAACCAATGCCATAAAACATGGCCTGCGCTGCCGGTTGCGTTGGATCCTGTGTGATCGTCTTACTGTATTTATTTAATTCGTTCATGCAAATGCGGGTTCTGGTGCTGTGGATTTTTCTGTTACCAAATTCTTATACGCTTCTTGAATAGTTGCTCCTATTGAATCGTTCCAGTGTTTAGCAAAAGCAATTTTGTCAAGAGATTCAATGCCTATAACTTCGGCAGCAGTGCCACAAAAAAATGCGCTATCTGCCCCCTGCAATGCTTCCGGCATAATTTCTTTTTCAATAACGGTAATGCCTAAACTCCTACAAAGCTCAATGACGGTTGCCCGTGTGATGCCGGGTAAAATATTGCCAGCCTGCGGAGTATATAAAGTGCCATCCTTTTCATAAAAGAAGTTAGCGCCGGGTGCTTCCGCAACATTGCCCTTCATATCCATTAACAGTGCCTCGTCAAAACCGTTGGCTTTTGCTTCGTGGCTGGCAAGCAGTGAATTCACGTAATGACCGGTTGCCTTTGCTTCAATTTTAAAACCTTTCGGATTTGGGCGCTCAAATGACGACGTCATCACCTTCAATAATTTTTCGCCCAAAAAAGGTTGCATCTGCCACACTTCAATTACAATAAAAGATTCGGTGTTGAGGTTGAAACTCATGTTGGCAGGGGCATACACCAGTGGGCGTATATAGGCATCCTGCAAGGTGTTTTTTTGAAGAACGTTGTACGTTGCATCAATCAACTCGTTGGTTGTCCACGTGTAAGGCATGTTTAACGCGATGGCTGATCTTTTCAACCGTTCGAAATGCTCTACTGCTTTGAAAATCCTAGTTTCGCCTGCAGCGGTTTTGTACGAACGAATTCCTTCGAACACTCCATAACCATAGTGTAACGACTGGCTGTAAAAATCGCCTTTCGCCGCAGAAGCATTTACATATTCCCCGTTGAAATAGAGGATGGTATTTTCGTTATAGTACATCATTAAATGATCGTTGATTTGCGTAGCTCTACATTATTTGCGTTGATCTTTTCATGATCCGGGTTAGTGATGTAATCGCTGATAAGTTCGCCGATGGTTGAAGTGAAATAAAAGTTGATCGGGTCGATATCTTTTGTTACAAACTGGTTGCTCAATGTCCATTCAACCGCCTCTCTTACCAACTTCGCTTCATCAGTCATTCCAAAATGGTCCAACATCATAGCCGCCGAAAGTATAGAACCAATCGGGTTGGCAATGTCTTTGCCGGCAGCCTGCGGATAACTTCCATGTATAGGTTCAAACAGGGCAATTTTGTTGCCAACAGAAGCTGATGGCAACAGTCCAAGTGATCCTGCAATCACACTAGCCTCGTCGCTTATAATGTCGCCAAACATATTTTCAGTGAGTATCACATCAAATTGTTTTGGGTTGATGATGATCTGCATGGATGCATTATCAACAAACATATATTCAACTTTAACATCCGCATATTGGGCAGATAGTTCCTGTACCACTTTTCTCCACAGCCTTGATGTTTCCAGCACGTTTGCTTTATCAACCAGCGTAAGAATTTTTCTTCGCTTTTGCGCGTATTGAAAGGCAAGGTGTGAAACTCTTTCAATCTCGGACCTTGTATAAGTGCAGCTATCAGAAGCTTCTGTTTTCTCTTCGTTCAACTTCTTCTCGCCAAAATAAATACCACCGGTCAACTCACGAAAGATGATAAAATCTACCCCTTCGAGGCGATTGTTTTTAAGCGGAGATAAATGATGCAGGGAAGCATAGGTATTAACCGGGCGAATGTTTGCATATAAACCCAATTCCTTCCTGATCTTTAATAAGCCTTGCTCGGGGCGAACTTTAGCTGATGGATCGTTATCGTATTTAGGATGCCCGATCGCACCAAACAATATTGCATCACTTTTTAAACAAATATCCAATGTTTCATCGGGCAAAGGGCTACCGGTTTTATCAATTGCATCCGCCCCCATCAATCCATACGAATAACTAAACCTGTGGTTAAACTGGCGGCCGATTGCATCCAGCACTTTCATTGATTGCTGGGTTACTTCGGGTCCAATTCCATCTCCTAATATTACTGCTATGTTCTTGTTCATATTATTACTTTCAATTTGGGGTATTCCCTAGAAGCTTGCTTCCGGAGATTATGCACCCAGGTGTTCAAATTCTTCTACTTCCTGTCTTACACTCAAAAGGTAATCAATATCATCGTAGCCATTTAATAGGCAGGTTTTCTTATAATTGTTGATTTCGAAGGTATTCTGATCGCCAGTCGCATCTATGGCAATAGTTTGTTGCTCCAGGTTTACCGTTAACAATGCTTCGCTTTCCTGTTGAAAAATCTTTTGCAAAAAATCGTCGGAAACGGTAATAGGAAGCACGCCGTTATTTAATGCGTTGTTCTTAAAGATATCAGCAAAAAAACTGGATACGATCACTTTAAATCCAAAATCGAGCAATGCCCATGCAGCATGTTCCCGGGAAGAACCGCTTCCGAAATTTTTTCCAGCTACTAAAATTTGCCCGCTGTATTGTGGTTGGTTTAAAACAAAATCGGGCTTCGGTTGTGTTTCATCATCATTCACATAGCGCCAATCGCGAAACAGGTTTTTACCAAAACCATCGCGGGTAGTGGCTTTTAAAAAGCGTGCGGGTATTATCTGGTCTGTATCAACATTTTCTATTGATAAAGGATAAAACCTGCTGTGTATGATATTTAGTTTTTCCATGTATTTCTCTATTCAACTTATCAACCAGTTAACTAAGTTTTAATTATAACTATCCTTCCTGCTTAGCCCCCGGCATTAGCTCCCTTATATCGGTTACCACGCCGGTAATGGCAGCAGCTGCTGCTGTTAAAGGGCTTACCAATAAAGTTCTTGCACCGGCACCCTGCCTGCCTTCGAAATTGCGGTTGCTCGTTGACACACAATAATCGCCTGCCGGAATTTTATCTTCATTCATACCTAAACATGCACTGCATCCGGGCTGGCGAATTTCAAAACCTGCTTCAATAAATATTTTATCCAGTCCTTCGGCATAAGCTTGCTTTGCTACCTGCTGCGAGCCGGGTACAATCATTACATGAACGTTGGCATTTTTCTTTTTTCCTTTTACAACGTCGGCAACCAGTCGCAAATCTTCAATACGGGCATTGGTGCAACTACCAATAAATACATGTTGCACCGGCATACCGAGCAATGGTTTTCCACCGGTTAATCCCAAATACTTTAAGGCTTTTTCCAGGTTCTTTTTTTCACCTTCATCGGGTATGGTTTCAGCCACCGGTACCAATGCGTTAATAGGTATGCCAAGTCCCGGATTTGTGCCATAGGTTATCATGGGTTGTATTTCGCTGGCATTGATAAAAATTTCATTATCGAACACCGCATCGTCCTCACTTTTTAGTTGCTTCCATTCTTCCAGCTTCTTATCCCATTCTGCACCCGATGGTGCGAACTTTCTTCCCTTTATGTATTCAAAAGTGATCTCGTCGGGTGCAATCATACCGCCTCTTGCACCCATTTCAATGCTCATGTTACAAATGGTCATCCGTGCTTCCATTGAAAGCCTGCGGATGGCTGAACCAGCAAATTCTACAAAATAACCGGTAGCGCCTGCGGCAGATATTTTTGCAATGATGTAAAGCACAATATCCTTTGAAACAACGCCATGCTGTAGCTCGCCTTCAATATTAATCCGCATTGATTTTGGCTTGGTTTGCAAAACACATTGCGATGCAAATACCATTTCCACTTCGCTGGTGCCAATGCCGAATGCAATGGCACCAAAAGCGCCGTGAGTGGAGGTGTGGCTATCACCGCAAACAATCGTCATCCCGGGCTGCGTTATGCCCAACTCCGGACCTATTATATGTACAATTCCCTGGTAGGGATGGCCCAGACCGTACAGTTCTATATCGTGCTTTGCACAGTTTTCTGTTAGTTGTTGTATTTGGAGCCTGCTAAGCATTTCCTTAATAGGTAAATGCTGATCGATGGTAGGCACATTATGGTCGGCAGTAGCAACCACCTGTTGGGGGCGAAACACTTTCAACCCTCTTTTTTCGATACCGGTGAAAGCCTGCGGACTGGTAACCTCGTGGATAAAATGTTTATCAATATAAAGCACAGAAGGACCATCTGGTATTGTTTTTACCACGTGCCTGTCCCATATTTTATCGAATAATGTATTTGCCATTTTGAGTTTACGTTGTACGTTTTGAGAGCACTTTTGCTTTATGGTTCGAAAAAAGATGAATAAAGAACTTATAGTACAAGAGCGCGATGCAACGATGTTGATAAAAAAACACCTGCCCGGAGCACCCTAACTTGCTACAGACATTTTTGACTGGTATTGATTTGCCAGTGCGTACAGGTCGTTTTCCATTACTTCTTTTTTTAAATCTGCCATTTGTAAAAAGCTTTCATACAGGGCATCAATATCGTTACGGTTAAACGAAAATCCGATTTGCTGTAAACGGAATGCTAATGCGCTACGACCGCTGCGTGCAGTGAGCACTATCTTACTTGCATCGGCACCCACCTCCACCGGGTTTATGATCTCGTAGGTTGTTGCATCCTTCAAAAATCCATCCTGGTGAATACCGGATGAATGGGAGAATGCATTGGCACCAACGATTGCCTTGTTAGGCTGAACCGGCATTCGCATGGTCTCGGAAACGAGGCGGCTCATGGGGTTCAATTGTTTTGCATTGATGTTGGTATAAAAGCCTAAATGTTTGTGCTGGCTAATGATCATTACCACTTCTTCCAGCGAAGTGTTGCCGGCTCTTTCTCCCAAACCATTAATGGTACATTCTATTTGCCGCGCTCCGCCAATAATGCCGGCGATGGAATTAGCGGTTGCCAAACCAAGGTCGTTGTGGCAGTGGCACGAAAGAACTGCCTTATCAATATTGGGAACGTTGTTTACGAGGTACGCTATCTTTTCGCCATATTGGTAGGGAAGGCAATAGCCTGTAGTGTCAGGAATGTTCAATGTTGTTGCCCCGGCTTTAATTACTTCTTCACAAACACGGGCTAAATAATCATTACCGGTTCTGCCGGCATCTTCAGCATAAAATTCTACATCGTCGGTATAATTACGTGCCCACTTAACACATTGAATGGCGCGCTGTAATATGTCTTCGCGGTTACTGTTGAATTTACTTTTGATATGGGAGTCCGAAGTACCGATGCCGGTGTGTATGCGGGAGCGCTTGGCATGTTTTAAAGCTTCAGCGGCAACTTCAATATCTTTTTTAACGGCGCGGGTTAAGCCGCAAACAACGGTATTTTTTAATGTGCGGGAAATGAGATCCACAGAGTGAAAATCTCCAGGACTTGAAACGGGAAAGCCGGCTTCTAAAATATCAACCCCCAAATCTTCGAGCCTTACAGCCAACTCCACTTTTTCCTCCGCATTTAATTTGCAACCTGGTATTTGCTCGCCATCGCGAAGGGTAGTGTCGAAAATGAAGACCTGTTTGCCGTTCATGTTGTTTTTTTAAAGATTGAAAACACAGCCAGTTTATATTTGTACTTACCCGGATGAATAATAAACGGACTATTTTACGAATATAAGTTTGTACGAAACGGTTTTTAAAACAAAAGTACCTGGGTTTTACAAGCTGGAATTACGTTGAATTTTGTTGAAAGCCTTTCTGGTACTGGATTTTAAAACTAAAAAATTACGATGCCCAACCTGTCTGCGGACTCTCTTTTACAACTGATACACTCGCTTGAAAAGTCGGAAAAGAGGAATTTTAAACTTTATGTAACCCGAAATTCAGCGTCTGACGACCTAAAGATCATTCAGCTTTTTGATGCGCTGGATAAGATGAATGAATATGATGAAGAGCTTTTGTTAAAGAAGAACCCTTCTATAAAGAAACAACAACTTTCTAATATACGTGCACACCTGTACAAACAATTGCTTGCAAGTTTGCGCCTTTTGCATAGCCAGGATTCGTTAGATATACAGTTAAACGACCAGCTTGATCATGCACGCATATTGTATAGTAAGGGGCTTTACCTGCAAAGTTTAAAGATCCTTGATAAAATAAAAGAAACCGCACGTGCGCATAACCAGGTTAGCTTTTTGTTACAGGTGCTTTTTCTTGAAAAAAATATAGAGTCGCTCCACATAACCCGCAGCATGGAAGACCGCGCCGATTTGTTAGCGACCGAAGCAGAACAAACAAGCCTGCGGATGGTGATGATCTCCAGGTTATCGAACCTATCGTTAAAACTTTATAGCTGGTACATAAAACATGGGCATGCCCGAAACGAACAGGACGCATTGGAGATAAAGCAATTTTTTGATGAACAATTACCGCCGGGTGCCGACAAGGCGACCGGCTTTTATGAAAAGCTTTACCTCTATCAAAGCTTTTGCTGGTTCGCTTTCATTAGGCAAGATTTTCTAATGTACTATCGCTACACACAAAAATGGGTTGATCTTTTTGATAAAGACCCTTTTATGGTGGCTATTGAAACTTCGCATTTTATAAAGGGGATGCACAATTTAATGGGTGCGCATTTCGACCTGAAAAATTATAAAAAGTTAAACGATGAATTAGCCAGGTTTGAAGCATTTTCCAACTCCGACCTCGTTACACAAAATGACAATAACCGAATTCAAACCTTTGTCTATCTCCACATATCCAAGTTAAACAAACACTTTTTGGAAGGAAGTTTTACCGAAGGCTTGCAACTGGTACCGCAAATTGAACAGAAGTTGAAGGAGTATGCATTGTACCTGGACAGGCATCGGGTACTTGTGTTTTATTACAAGATTGCCTCCCTTTATTTTGGTAGCGGAAATTTTGAAAAAACGATTGTTTATTTAAACAAGATCATCAACTGGAAAGTGGATTTGCGAACCGACCTGCAATGTTATGCCCGCCTCCTTCACCTGATAGCGCATTACGAATTGGGTAACTACGATATACTTGAGTACCTCATTAAATCGGTGTACCGGTTTATGGCTAAAATGGACAGCCTGAGTATTGTTGAGGAGGAGATATTTAAATTTATCAGGAACACTTTTCATATATCTTACCGGAAGGTGAAACCAGAATTTGAAAAGTTGCTGAATAAGTTGAAAAGCATTGAAAAGAACCATTACGAAACCCGCGCTTTTTTATACCTCGATATTCCATCGTGGTTGGAAAGCAAGATCAACAACCAACCAGTAGAACAGATTATTCATGAAAAGTACCTAGAGAGTCTTGATGAATGATTCATAAATATATTTGGCCTCACCGGTTAGCCACAACATCTTTGACAGTTCTCAACATTGGGTTTTCCATTATTTGAATAAGATGAAATACGCAAATTATACGGGGGTATTAGCTGCTTTAGCATTGATGGTTAGTTGCTTTCTACCCTGGGTTTATATTAGTTCCCTGCAATTAACTTTTACAGGGATGTTTACCGGCAACACAAATCTTGGCAAGCCGGGTATTATGAATTTGCTGATGGCAGTTATTTCGGTAGTTTGTTTTATAGTACCAGCCCTTTGGGCTAAAAGGCTCAACCTGTTTATTTGTGCATTTAACCTGGCCTGGGCAGTTCGAAATTTTTTGCTCGTAACGCAATGTCAAATGGGTGAGTGCCCGGAAAAGAAAGCAGGTATCTATGCAATGCTTTTATTATCTGCGCTGATGATGGTGATGGCAATGTTCCCGAAAGTTAAATTGAAGGAGAATTTTTCCTGATTTTTTCACTTATCACCGTTTGCTTTGTAAACTAGATTTACCATTGTGCCGATACCACCGGTAAATAATATTTCAATTCCTTGTTGTGCAAAAGCGATAATAAAAATTCTTTCCTTAAATTGGCTATCATTAACCAATTAACACCTTCCCTCAAATCTTTGTTTATGAATAAATTTTATCTATTCGTGTTTTTATTTTTTGGTTTTGTTTCCGAGTCAGGCGCCCAAATACTCGTTTCAGAGGGCTTTGAAGGCTCCACATTTCCACCAGCTGGTTGGACACGTATTAATGCCAGCACAACAGGTGGACGCAACTGGTTTGCTACCGACGATGCTGGTTTAGAACGACCCGATTACCCCCCGCGCACCGGAAGTAAAGCAATGGTTTATGAGTATAGCGGAACCAGCGCAGCCAATGCCTGGATGATAACGCCCTCTTTGAATCTTACTGCCGGAAAATCGTACACGATTGGCTTTTATTACCGCGTTGCCTCCGCATCCTTTCCCGAAAAAATGAAAGTGACTATTGGCACCGCCAATACTGTTGCTGCTCAAACAACAACATTGTGGGATAACAATGGGGCTGCCACACTTACCAACAATGTGTATGCTTTGGGAACAACTACTTATACGCCCACAGCAACGGGTAATTATTTTGTTGGTTTCAATTGTTATTCGGCAGCCGACCAATATGTATTGTTAGTGGATGATATTACCATTGAAGCAACTGCCGCCGCAGCACCTTCCTGTGTTACAAATTCATCTCCTGCAAACGGCGCAACCAATGTAAATGTCTATCCTTTAACCCTTACCTGGAATGCCTCTTCCACCGCAACCAGTTATGATGTTTATGCGGGAACAACCAATCCGCCCACCACACTTATTACCAACACTACCGGTACAACTATCCGGTTAACCGGAGGTGCAACCAATACAACTTACTACTACTATGTAGTGCCCCGCAATAGTGCGGGAGCAGCAACCGGCTGCAATACCAATTCAACCGGGTTTACCACACAGCCTCCGCCACCTGTTCCGGCAAATGATGAATGTACAGCCGCTATCAACCTTGGTACAACACCTATAAATGCAAGTACGGTAAGCGCAACACAAAGTATGGCAGCCGATAGTTGTGCGGGTGCATTGGGTAAAGCAAACGACGATATATGGTATAAAATAACCGCTTTAAGTAATGGTAATGCAACAGTGAGTTTAACCAATGTATACATAGCCATGGATGCAGTTATGCAGGCATACAGCGGGCGATGCGGAGGACTTACTTTAATTGGTTGTGCAGACCAGGGTTTTGATGGGGAGAATGAAACCATGACTCTTACTAACCTGGTTGCGGGACAAACTTATTACGTACGTGTATTTGGCTTCGATAGTACAGGAACAGAAGGTCCTTTCACCATCACCGCTACCGGACCCGCCTTACCTATTACGCTTGCTAACTTTAGAGGCGAACGCCAGGGCAATAAAAATGTTTTGCATTGGACTACAGAAACAGAACAAAACAACCGGGGCTTTGAATTGCAGCGTTCCGCCAATGGAGTAAATTTCACAACGCTATTCTTCGTTAACTCAAAAGCTCAAAATGGAAACAGTTCAGCTACGCTTCATTACGAGGTAGCCGATACGAAACCTTTTGGAGGCAATGGGTACTACCGGTTAAAACAGGTTGATAAAGACAGCAAAAGTGCTCTTTCCAACATTGTATTGTTGAAAGGGCTGAAATCAACGTCACTAATGCTTTCTAATATTTATCCTAATCCGGCACGTTCAGTTTTAAACATTGTATTGTCGGCTCCGGCTGGCTTCGAAACAAATATCATTGTTACAGACCTTGCAGGTAAAACTGTGTTGAAGAAATTATACAAAGTTGTATCGGGAGATAACAATATCGTTGTAGGCGTAGAAAAACTTCCAGCAGGCAGCTATCTAATAAAAGCATTGTGTCCGGATGGATGCCAAACTGCGGTAAGTAAATTTGTAAAACAATAAATCGTTATATAAATTTAAGTTCAAGACCTCCCTAACCCGGGGGTCTTTTTTTTATAGTTAGAAATGAAGATTACAATTCTGGCGGCGTGTTAAGCAGCCTTTTAAATTCCATCTCAGTTTTTTTTACCCTGTATTTACAAAAGGCCAACTGCGCCCTGCCTATAGCAGAAACCCCGTTGATACCGCTTAATCCCTGCATAGTCCAGCGGTAATTTCTCTTGTCGCGTTTGTGCCAGTTATCCTTATCAATATTTCCTGAAGGAAAAATATAATAGCCGCCGAGTTTGATAAAGTGATAGTTTTCAGAAGTCTCGCTAACCAATGCAGCCCATTCGTCTAATGATACCAGGTGGTCAGACGTTGCCGGGTCAACAATGTAATAATTCGTTTGATTGTTTTCGCCTACAGGTAATAACACTGCCACATGATAATTCCATGCATTGTTAAGTGTGCCGGTTCCCTTATTTAAAAAATAGCCACTAAAAACCCAGCCTTTATAATTGGGGATATTCCATTCATCCAGTAGCATACAAATAGCGTTAGCTCTATCCTCACAATCATTGTTCGCATCGCCCCATCTAAATAGGTTGGAGGTACTAAAGAAGTCGAAGATTTTTTGCGCTGTATCCCTCGTTATATTCTTGTTTGGATCGGTAGCGTCTGACAACGGCACATGAAAGAAACTTTTAGGCAATGGCGTATGCATATAAGCTTAGCTTGAATTTGAACAAAATTAGTAAACCTCCAACGGGGTCGATTTGAACAAGCCAACCGTTATTTCTTTCACATGATACTACATAGTTTTTATTATTTGACGTTCCATATCTATTGAAACGGAAAAATGTCGATGTAATATTCCTTTATTAAAAAATTGAATAGGAAAAGGTTACAAAAGTGGCTCAAAAATGGTCACGATTAGAGTCAATTTCAACGCCTGGTTCATCATTCCTTTTCCCACTTCAACATAGCAAAAAACACTTCTCCACAACCTCTCCACACCAAAATTTTCCTATTTCTTATACACCGCCATTTGCCGTATGTTCGCGCCTGAGAATGATGGGCTATTAATGGTGAATGATGAACTGGAATAACTTGGTTTGTTCCAACCTCCATGCATCATTTATAACTCATCATTCATAATTTAAAGCAAATGAGATTAAAGTCGTTAGAAATCAAGGGGTTTAAGAGTTTTGCCGATAAAACGGTGGTGAATTTTGATGAAGGCATTACCGGCATCATCGGGCCAAACGGTTGTGGAAAGAGCAATATCATCGACAGTATCCGGTGGGTGATTGGTGAGCAAAAGATCAGCGCCCTGCGAAGTGAGAACCTGGAAGCGCTCGTTTTCAATGGCAGTAAAACGCGGAGTGCCAGCGGTTTGGCAGAGGTTAGTCTTACGTTTGAGAATACAAAGAATCTTTTGCCTACCGAATTCAGCACGGTAACTATCACCCGTAAATTTTAT
>JANPIA010000233.1:0-3313 GCA_031424735.1 Segetibacter sp. | reverse complement strand
GAGCCTCTCATAAACAGGATGACGTTTATATGAGGTGCTTCATTCTCTGTTGATGCAGCCGGTTTGATTGTAGTAAACGTGAACCGGTGTTTTGCATCGGTGCCTGTTCCCATTCTGCCAAAACCTTTAAAAGGTATTTCGGATATTGGGATATTGGGATATTGAGATATATAATTTCCATTTGCATCAGCCTGCCACAATTCAACTATTGCATCAGGAATAGTATTGCCACTGCCATCATAAATATTACCCGTTATATAAATCCTTTCTCCTACTATTTCTTCATCAACAAGTGAACCGTTGAGAATGCTGTTGTAGTCATAACCATATTGTTCTGCAGTTAGGCTGTAGGCAAAGAAAGGTCCCACTGTTTGCGATGGCGTTTGTCGTAACTTCTCCATTATTCAAAAGGTGTTTTACATCTTCCGTTTAGTACAATGTTGAATTCATAGGCAAGCGCAAATTCAGCGTCCGTCCAGTCCATTCTAAACTTTGAAATCAATAACTCTCTTGCATGTTTTGGAACCGCCTGGAAGATGGGGTCATAGTCAAAAAGTGGGTCACCCGGAAAGTACATTTGTGTTACCAAACGATGCTCAAACTGGTGTCCCATAACTGAAAAATGAATGTGATTTGGACGCCATGCATTGAAATGATTTCCCCACGGATATGCCCCGGGCTTAATGGTATAAAACGAATATCTTCCTTCGTTATCTGTGAGCATTCTGCCGGCACCTAAAAAATTAGGATCAAGCGGTGCATCATGAATTTCAGCTTTGTGTATATAACGACCTGCAGAATTTGCCTGCCAGATTTCAATTAAAACATTCTTCAATGGTCTTCCATATTCATCCGTAACCTTCCCGGAAACTTTTATACGTTCACCAATCGGCTCACCATTTATACGTGCATTCTTTGTTAAGTCATTATCAAATTTTCCAATTACGCCTTCTCCAAAAGCAGGCAAACTTAAATCCTTCAAATATGATGCAACAGGAACCAAAGGTTTGGTTGGACTGCGAAGCACCGTTGATTTGTATTCGGGATACAAATGCGGCGGTTGAACGTTATAATTTGTTTGGTCCATTTTATATTTTTTTGGTAACCAACTTTTGAACTCTTATGTAGCTTTTGTTGCGTCGCACACTTGTACTCTAACTTCTTTATTTATCTTTCGCTTCGGCAAAAATTTTCTTAGCAATTTTAATAGCACCATTAGCTACAGGCACACCGGCATACACTGCTGTATGAAGCAATACTTCCTTTACATCATCTTCTGTTGCACCTGTATTTTTTGTTGCCCTGATATGCATCTCCAATTCGTCTTCATGACCTAATGCAGCAAGCAAGGCAATCGTTATTAAACTTCTTTCCCTTTTTGTCAAACCCGGTCTTGACCACACGGCGCCCCACGCATTATTTGTAATGTATTCCTGGAAGTCTTTATCAAACTCCGTTTTATTTGCTTCGGCTTTATTTACATGTTCATCGCCTAAAACAGAGCGACGTGTTTGCATGCCTTTATTGTACAACTCATCCCTCATAATTATTCATTTATAAAGTCAATAATTAGGTTGCTTAAAACTTCTGGATTATCAACACACGGAATATGTCCTGAACCTTGTATCACTTTATATCTGGAACCTTCGATTAAGTCAGCAAGGTTTCTAACCTCCTCCGGTGTTGTAGATTTATCTTCAGAACCTACGATGCATAAAGCAGCAACTTTAATCTGCTTTACTATTTCCGTTAAATCAGCATCTCTTATTGCCTCGCATGTTTGTATGTAGCCTAACGTGGGAGTGCGTTCCAGCATGTTTTTATAGCCCGCAACTTTATCCGGTTGCTCTGTACGAAAGTTCTCTGAAAACCAACGTTGCATTACACCATTTGAAATACTTTGTAAGCCATCTTCTTTTACTGCGGCTATCCGCTCATTCCAACTTTCAGCATTGCCAATTCTATGGCGGGTATCACACAAGATTATTTTATCAACTTTTTGAGGATAATGATAAGCTAATAACTGGGCAATCATTCCTCCCACTGATAAACCGACTACGGTACATTTTTCTATTGAAAGATGTTGCCATAAACCCACTACATCTTTCATATAATCTTGTAATCCATTTGTTGTAACGGCAACCTCAGATAAGCCATGTCCACGTTTATCAAAGCGTAAAATATTTCCATAGTTTTTTAATCCTTCTACTACTTCATCCCATATTCTAAAATCTGTACCCAATGAGTTAATGAATAAAAAGGTTCTATCGTTATTGTGATTAATCCATTTGTAATGAAGGATGATATCGTTGATGTTGGCAAAACGCATTTATATATCTTTTAATCCCACATAATTTTCTGCAATGGTTGTCGCCTGTGCTTTTGAGATGCCGATATAATCAAAGCGGGACTTTTGCAAGTGATATTCAAAAGAACCATGTGGAGCCTGCTTGTGAAACAAGTAGGTCATAAAGTTGGAAAAGTCCTGTGCACGCCATATCCTTCTCAAACAATCAGATGTATAAGATTGCAGTAAATTGTCTTTGTTGTTCCTGTACCAGTTATCCAATGCTGCTGATAAAAATCTCACATCGGCTACCGCCAGGTTCAGTCCTTTACCACCGGTAGGCGGAACTATGTGTGCAGCATCGCCTGCTAAAAACATTCGTCCATGCTGCATGTTATCAATCATAAAACTTCGCATAGGCGTTATGCTTTTTTCGAAAATTTCTCCCCTCTTTAATTTGAAGCCGTTGTTATCTGCAAGCCGAACCTGCAATTCATCCCATATTTGATTATCTGTCCAGTTTTCAACCTTATCATTATTATCAACTTGCAAATACAGCCGACTTACTTTTTCTGACCGTAAACTATATAAAGCAAAACCTCTTTCGTGGTAGGCATATATCAACTCATCAGTAGACGGCGCTGCATGAGCAAGGATGCCCAGCCAACTGAACGGATATTCTTTTACAAATTCATTGTAAGAGCCTTTTGGCATGGTCTTACGACCAATGCCGTGATATCCATCGCAAGCTGCAACAAAATCACATTGTAGTAAATGCTCTTCACCTTGCTGAGTATAATGTACAGTTGGAGCGTTTGTATCAATGCCGGCAATAAGTGTAGCGGCAGCTTCAAATTCAATACGTATTCCTCTTTCAAGATTTGCTTTGATTAAATCTTTTACTACTTCCTGTTGTCCATAAATAGTTATTGTGCGTTCGCCGGTAAGTTCATCAAATGGAATTCGATGCCTTACGCCATTGAAACTAAAGTGTACTCCGTGATGTTGTAATCCTTCTGTATTAAG
>JANPIA010000232.1:0-7410 GCA_031424735.1 Segetibacter sp. | reverse complement strand
CAGGAAAGGTCTTTAATTGATGCCTGCTGTCAGCATCATGATCCTTAATATCGAAAATAATAGCAAGCGATGTTATGAAAAGAAAGTTTTGTAACCACAATAAACCTGCCTGTAATGTATTTATTGAAGAGGTTGAAGCGTAACGTATAAGCGAATAAAGAACCGGGAAAACGCCAACAATACCTGCCCAAACAAAACCAACGAGGAAAGGTTTTAGCCAACCAACTTTACGAAGTTGTTTTACAGGGGATAATTTAAATGTGTACAAATTACCTGCTAACAACACCGCAACAATTATGAGCCAGCCAGCCGGTGGCAAGCCCGGTAACAACCGGAAGTTCATCAACAGCAAGTATAGCGTTAGAAAAACACTGGCAGCTGCGGCGATTATCAAAAAAAACTTTATCAGTTTTCCATGGGTACGATACCATTCTGTTCTTACATCTATATTTCTGTGGCGGGATGTTTTGTAGTAAATGCGGCCATAGTAAACTAAAGTTGAAAGAAAAATGAGGAGGTAAAATGAAATGCTGTTGACATGGATGCCGAGTCGCACGTTTGTTTCTACACTTAGTGCTACGGCGCAAATGCCGTAGAATACATTTCCGAAAAAAATGAACCTGGTGAGATGGGACACATTATTGTATTCTTATTGTCTCCTTATAACAATTTGCTCGCTGATAAATGTATCGCTTATGTTTTTGGCTTTATCTTTTAGGGCAAATCTGAAAAGCAGCGTATCACTTTCTTTAGTTGCAGGAGTGCCAGTGGTAGGCGGGTTAATAGCCGAGATAAGAAAATTCTGGAAACTCATATCAACACTCACAAATACCTTACGCGTATCCGGCACTTTGGGAATGCTAAAAGCGAACGAATCTCTAATTGTAGGAACAACCCTTTTATTCAGCCTGATCTTTTTTACATAAAGCGAATCGCTTATATCGCCTTCTTTATCTGTTACTTCAAACTCAAAAACAAGATTGCCGTTAAACGGAACCACCTTTGTACTCAACGATTTTAACGTGAGCGTAGGTTTAGTTTCGAACTTATTTTTTTTGCAGGCACCTAAGCCGGCAAGCATCAGTACAGCAAGCAATATCTTTGTTTTCATGAACATCATTTACATTTCAAATTTAGCTAAAAGCATTAACCAATAAGGCATAGTGAACCACATTGTTAACAATATTTTTCACCTTGATGATAAAAGCTTCACCACGCAGGCATTGGCAACCTTCCGGTACCAATACCTACGAAATGAACTTTATAAAAGATGGGTGGATGCTTTAAACATCGATATAAACGATGTGAGTGACGTTTCGGAAATTCCTTTTTTGCCAGTCTCATTTTTCAAAACCGAAAAAGTTTTGTGTAATGGTAAGGAGCCGGAAATTGTTTTTGAAAGCAGTGGCACAACCCAAACTAAAAACAGCCACCATTATGTTGCCGATCTCGCCCTTTATGCCCGCAGTTGTTTAAAATCTTTTCAATTGTTTTATGGCGATATTTCGGAGTGGTGCATCCTCGGGTTTTTGCCTTCTTACTTGGAAAGAAATGGTTCGTCGCTGGTTTGGATGGTGGATGAATTCATCCGGTTGTCTAAGCACCCGCAAAGTGGGTTTTACTTAAATGAGTACAACGAACTTGCCGGCGTTTTGCGACAGCTTAAACAGCAGAAACAAAAAACCCTGCTAATAGGTGTCACATTTGCTTTACTCGATTTTGCGCATCAACACCCAATTGACCTGGAGAATATGGTGGTTATGGAAACGGGCGGCATGAAGGGCAGGAGAAAAGAACTTACCAGGCAGGAAGTTCACCGCATGTTAAAACAGGCGTTTAATTTAAGCAACATTCATTCGGAATATGGAATGACGGAGATGCTATCGCAGGCATATTCAGATGGCAATGGTTTGTTTCACTGCCCGCCGTGGGCTAAAATGCTTGTTCGGGAAGAAGAAGATCCACTTGCCGTTTCCTCAATTGGGCGGGGCATTTTGAATGTGATTGACCTGGCAAACATTCATAGCTGCAGTTTTATTGCAACCGATGATGCCGCTATTGTTTTTGCCAACAAAAGTTTTGAAGTTTTGGGAAGATCAGACAATAGTGATATTCGGGGTTGCAGTTTATTGTATGAAGGTTAAACCCTTAATGGTAGTTAAATTTGGACGATGGAGGCAATAATAATTTTGACAGCCTTTAAAACCGTATTATTTTAGCAGCGCTTAGTAATAAAGTCTCAATATTCAGAAATGCCCGATTTTAAAAAATTGTTTCTTGTTTTACTTGCTGATGATGATGCTGACGACTCCATGTTGTTTGCAAACGCCGTAAATGATGTTGAGATTCCCATACAACTTTCCCATGCCGATGATGGGCAGCAATTGCTCAAATTTTTAAAGGATCATCAGCAGCCAGACATTATTTTTCTCGATTTAAATATGCCTTTTAAAAATGGGTTTGAATGTTTGAAAGACATTCGAAAAAACGAACAGTACAACAAAGTACCCATTATTATTTATTCAACTTCGGGCGATAAAAACGATATAGAAAGATCGTACCGGGAAGGCGCAAACTTTTATGTTATAAAACCCAACAGCTACTCCGGTATTGTAGCCATGCTGGATAAGGTTTGCAATATGTACCTGAAAGATACACCGCCACCTGCATCACGAGAAGTATTTGTAATGAAATTCCCTTTATTAAAATAGAGCGTTATACAGGCAGGCAACGATACGTTCCTAATACGCTTTAGGGCTTTGCCAAATTTGTTCTTTATACACAGACTAATAAACTTCATATAGCTAAAAATCGTTACAGGTATATCGATTCCTAAACAAATTTCCCCAAAATGTGTATTAGCATACACAATGACTATACTCAAAAACGTAGGAATGCCTATACAAAATCCGGCTTATAAATTGTCTTGTTAAAACGTATAATTCCCCCCTCATGATGCACATTGACGCAACCGGCAACGAAGCCAACCTAAAATTTGTTCATAACGATCAAATGTTTTTCAAATTGTACGATCAGTATTCAACCTTCCTGTACCGAACCATTTGTATGTGGGTGGATGATAGGCAAATGGCCCAGGGTCTACTTTTTCGAACGTTCCTTAAAATACATGCAGAATTGTTGGAGCAGGGTTTCAAGAAAACCTTACCCTATAACAGCCTTTTATCTATTGCCCGCGACGTTACCTACCTCGCTATTAAAAATTCAGATCAGAGCTCTCGGCGGTCTCTTTTTCAATAGGAGTCTTACCCCGTATTTTTTTTGCAAGTCTTCCACTATTTTTAGGGCATGTATAGTTTGCCTTACTTTAAAACCGACGATCAGCAAAAAGTAAAAGAGTTTATGCTGTTACATCCTTTTGTGATACTCACAGGAGTTGATGCTGATGGTAAACCTGTTGCCACGCATATTCCGGTTTTGTTTGAAGAAAGAGACGACAAGTTGTACCTCATTGGTCATGTAATGAAACATACAGATCATCACAAAGCATTTCTGCAAAATCCAAATGTATTGGTCGTTTTTAATGGTCCCCATGCATATGTAAGTGCAAGTTGGTACGAGGATAAATTACAGGCCTCAACGTGGAATTATATGACCGTTCATGTAACTGGCAGGCTTCATTTTTTACCCGATGAAGCCTTGCCTGGCGTGTTATCTCTTACAACAGCCTTTTTCGAAAACGATGAAAATTCTCCATCGCTTGTTAAACATTTGCCAGATGGGTATATGAACAGGCTGATGAAAGCCATCATCGCTTTTAAAATTGAAGTAACTGATTTGGATCATGTTTTTAAGCTGAGCCAAAACAGGGATGAACAGAGTTATAAAAACATAGTTGAAAATTTGAATAGCGGCGATGGTAACGCACAAGCCATTGCTGCGTATATGACGTTACATTGAATGCCAATTGACCTTTGGTTCAGGAGCAATAACTTCGCGGCATGAACAGGAGCCAGTTAGTTGAACAACTCAAACGAAAACAAAATTATTTATGCATTGGGTTAGATACCGATGCGGCAAAAATTCCCTCCCACTTACAGTCGCATCCAAATGCTGTTTTCGAGTTTAATAAAGCAATCATTGATGCTACCCTGGAGCATTGCATAAGCTACAAAATAAACACAGCCTTTTACGAAGCAATGGGATTAAAGGGTTGGGAGGCAATGATGCAAACGGTCGATTACATTCCAAACACTCACTTTAAGATCGCTGATGCAAAGCGTGGCGACATAGGCAACACTTCATCCCAATACGCTAAAACCTTTTTTGAAACTTTTGCATTTGATGCAGTAACCGTAGCGCCTTATATGGGTGAAGATAGCATTCGCCCTTTTTTAGAATATGAGGATAAATGGACGATCGTTTTGGGGCTTACTTCAAACAAAGGCGCCCTCGATTTTGAAATGCTGAAATGCGGTGATGAATATTTGTACGAAAAGGTTTTACAAATAGTTACAAAATGGGGCACTATTGAAAACCTGATGTTTGTGATAGGTGCAACCCAGGCAAGCCAGCTTGCCCACGTACGCGCCATTTTACCAGATCATTTTTTACTGGTGCCGGGTGTGGGCTTCCAGGGTGGCAGCCTGCAGCAGGTTTCGCAACATGGATTGAATAAAGAAGGCGGCTTGCTAGTGAATGTTAGCCGTGCGATAATTTATGCTGGAGAGGGGGAAGATTTTGCTATTGAAGCCGCTGCAATAGCACATCAGTATGCAAGCGAAATGGAAACGTTTATTATGGACGATTTAGAATTATGAACCACAGAGGCATAGCGACAATGAGGTACACAGAGAATATCTCCCACTCATTGTTTATTCAGTTAATAACCTGCAACATCTTGTCGGCCACTTCCGTAGCCCATCGTAAATGTTCTTTTGCTGAATAATGCAGCTTGTCGTCAGCAATCATCAGTTTGTTTTTACCCGCCTCCCGGGTGCCGGGGTTGATATTTACATAATGCACTTTATGCGATACTGAAATCTCGTGGTTCACTGCATTAAAGGTGTCAATCTCACTGGCAATTTTAAGGCTGTTTTTCCCCTGGGCAAAAGGTGTTGCGCCCCAATCGGGAATAGACAATACTATAACCCGTGATGATTGTTCGCCTGTAAAATGGAGTGCTTTTTTTAGCAGGAATTCAAAGTCGTTTTTATAATCGCTTACCGGAAGGTTTTTAAACTGATTGTTTACACCAATGGCAAGTGTTACAAAATCGTACTGCGTATTCAATTTGGTGTGCAATACATGCGCCGCCAGTTCGGCGGTGGTCCAGCCAGTTTTTGCAAGTATTTCCGGCGCATGAAAATGCAGGCTTTTATTCCGCAAAATCTGCACTAACTGGTAGGGAAAACTTTCGTGCAACGCGCAGCCTTCACCAATAGTGTAAGAATCGCCCAGGGCTAAATAACTGTATATGTGTTTAGACACTTTGTAATTTTTTAAAAGTTATCCCGTAGAATTTCATAAAAACGGTAAACATCTTTAAAGGAGCAGTACATGGGCGCAGGTGCAACACGTATCACACCCGGCTCGCGATAGTCCACTACAATACCGTTTTCAATCATCTTTGTATGAATATCCTTTCCTTTCTCTCCAAAAAACAAAGAAAGTTGCGCGCCACGTTGTGCAGGGTCAGCAGGGGTGATAATTTCAAATTGCAGTTTTGGCAACTGCTGCAACAAAAACCCGAGGTAAGCAGTTAGTTGAATACTTTTTTCAACCAGTTTATCGATGCCTGCTTTATCAAATAATTCCAGCGATGCTTTCAACGCAGCCATGTTTAAAATTTGCGCAGTGCTAATGTTCCAACCACTTGCATTGTTTTTTGGTACAAACCCCTTTTCCATTTTAAACCTGCCTTTTTCGTCGTTCCCCCACCAGCCGGCCAGCCGCGGAGTATTGATGTTGTTGGCAAATTTCTCGTGAACATATATGCCACCAACCGCTCCGGGTCCCCCGTTTAAATATTTATAGCTGCACCATACGGCAAAATCAATCTCCCAGTTGTGCAGTTGAAGTTCAACGTTGCCTGCCGCATGTGCAAGGTCGAAACCTGCAATAGCACCTACTTCATGTGTGGCAGCGGTAATAGTTTTCATGTTGAACAACTGACCGGTATAGTAGTTAATACCCCCAAACATTACCATGGCCAATTCATCTTTATGCAGTGCTATGGATTGAAGTATATCTTCAGTTCGCAACGTTTTTTCGCCATTGCGCGGCGCTATTTCTATTATGGTAGTTGAAGGGTTGAGGCCATAATGCTTCACCTGTGTTTCAATAGCGTATTGGTCGGAAGGGAAAGCGCCGGCTTCCATCATGATCTTATTTCGCTTCCCATCTGGCTTATAAAAACTCAGTAGCAGCAGGTGTAGGTTTACGGTCAGACTGTTCATTACTGTTACCTCGTGTTCGCCGCAGCCCACTATTTTTGCAAGGGATGGTTTAAAAAATTCCTGGTAGTGCATCCATGGTGTTTGCGCTTTGTAAAAGCCACCAATGGCGTGTTCTCTCCAGTCTGTCAATTCCTGCTGAATTGCTGCTTCCACACTTTTTGATTGCAAGCCTAACGAATTGCCGCAAAAATAAATGGTATCCGTTCCGTTGTGCCGGGGAAAGTAAAATTCCGATTTGAAAGCCGATAATTGGTCTTCCTGGTCAAGTTGAATAGCTGTTTCCCGTTTGTCATCAAAACCAATAGACATAAAGTAGATTTATTGCAAAATACATTCATCCCAAACAAAAAAATTGCAATTAAGTTTTGGGTCCGGGCAGTTAAGTCTTTAATCATCATAGTTGCGACTTGTCCGCCGTGGTGGATCGCACTCTTGTACTTTTTCCTTATTGGTACCGGGTTGAACCTGCACAATTCATAAAAATGAATGGTGCAGTTCAGCCTATGCATGAACGCATCTGAATAATATTTGCAAAAACCGATGCCTGCCAAAATAAAAAATCCACCATCGACAAGCCCAATAGCATTACAAATGCCAACAGGAGCGTAGCAACAAAAGTTCCATTAAGCAATGCCGCGGGTCCAAAAAAATGTTCTATACATTTTACAGGGTAACTTTTTACGTGGTACATTTCCTTTTTCAAACTCAAAAAATTTATGCGAAAAATTTTGACCGGTTTCTTATGTGTTATCAGCTTTGCCGCAATTGCACAAACACCTGTACCCAAAGCTAACTACCAGCTTGCTGCGCGGTTCTCGCCCAAAAAGTTAGATAAGATGGTTTTCTCACTTTCGGTTGACCCACACTGGTTGAAAAAAAGTGAGCGTTTCTGGTATATGTACGAAACCTCTGCCGGACGGAAGTGGTACATTGTTGACCCTGCTAAAGCAGAAAAGCGTGTAATGTTTGACAATGCAAAGCTTGCGGCTGAACT
>JANPIA010000231.1:0-2884 GCA_031424735.1 Segetibacter sp. | reverse complement strand
TATCTTCTTGTGCTGCAAAAACAACCTAACAAGGCAAAGGGCTATTGGACAAGGCATGATATTCCGGATGTTTGGACTGAAAAGATTGTTGGTAAAAAACATCCCCATCAAAAACCATTAACACTTCAAAAGAATCTAATAGATGCAGTATCTTCCGAAGGTGATTATATCTTGGACCCTTGCGCCGGAAGTTATTCTGTACTTGACGCTTGCAAAGAAATTAATAGAAACTTCATTGGGGCAGACCTAAAACCCTTACTTAAAGATGGCATTAATTGAAAACAGTAAAGGCAGAATTGAAGGCGGAGGATATGAGAGACTTTTCGGAAATCAAAAATTAGGTCATTTACTTTCAAGAGTGCAAGCAACCGTAATTTCAAGCGGTACGGAATTAGAGAAACTTATTGTATCACATTGCAAGACTATTCAAGATGTTGATGCTTTTCTATCTACAGAATTTGAAAGCGGAACTTATGTGATTAGTAAGGCTGTAATCAAAAAATCATCTTTACGAAGCAATTTGGAGCCGGATATTTTGATATTCAAAATAGAAGGTTCAAAGCATCATTGTTTCATTATAGAACTTAAAGATGGAGACACATTTGATACTAAAAAGGCGGAGGGAGAAAAATCCCTTTTACTTAAATTTCAAAATCATATTTCAAGTAAAATAAGATTTACCACTTCTGTGCATGTTTGTTGTTTTAATCAACTGGAAAAAAACGAAATAGTCAGAGGGTTCAAAAATAAAATAACTAAGGAAATGGCTATGACCGGATTGGAACTATGTATAATTCTTGATTTGGATTATGCTAACATAGTCACTTCCCGAATACACCAGCAAATTCAAAACACTAACTACTTCATTAACCAATTACTTGAAATCCCTATAGTGAAAGATATAATCTTACGGAAAACTTAAATGGTTTTTGTCTTTTCTCAAGGCGCTGAATAGTTTATCACAAAAGCGATCAAGTTTCCACTAAAAAAATAAGGGTCAATGAATTTTGTAAAAAGGGAAGACGCTAAAACAGCTGATAACATAATTCAGGAGTTGATTATTATGAGCCAAAAAGGGCATAATAGTATAGGCTACAAGGATCTAACCAAACATTTCTCAATTACCGAGCATCATCTAAAAGCTATACTGGAAACAATTAGAAGCTACCAAAGGATACATCACCTTGAAATTTTAGGAATGTCCGGAGACCCCTCTTCAATTGACATGGGGAATGATACCAATGGATTTTACAGAAACGGCGGTTTTTTGAAATTATGGGATGATTTATACGAAGTAACGGAACAAAAAAGAAAAGTGGACAGAGTAAACGAATCCGTTAGAATTACAAATAAGACAGTCATCATAACAAGTATAGTTTCCGGCATAGCAGCGGTTGTTACTGTAGTCGTCTCAATTATGGCTTATAATAAGACTAACGAGGTTATTGTGAAAGAACTACAGCAATTGCCTTCAATGATGAAAGAAATGCAAGAATGCCTTACTAAAATAGATACTTTATATATTTTAAGCCCAGAAACAACAACTGTCCCTTCTAAAAAATCGTTGCACTCAAAGAAAAATAAATAACTCCGAAAATGGATTTGGCAATATTGCCAGTTCTTTCTATTGTTCCTCATTGGTACGAGCAGCCGATGTTACAGACGTATATGGTAGATATTAATCCGACTTAAAAATTCAGTCAGGCATTACTTCGCGTTGGATATAATACTGAAAACTTCATTAGCGCAACCCCAGGCAAGTGTAAAACCACTTCCCCCATGTCCGTAATTATGAATAATGTTTTTGCCGGGTTCCTTCTCCAACCTGACTTCCTCTCTAAAAGGGCGAAGACCAGCCCAACTGCGGGTTACAGGAAAAAGCTGAAGCTGCGGATAAATAGCAATAGCCTGGTTATATAGCCGATTAATCGTTGACGGCTCCGGCTCTGTGTCCCAAACATGTTCTTCATAAGTGCCGCCAATAATGGTTGCATCTTTCCTCGGAACAATGTAAACGGGCTGTTCATTATCTAAAAAAATGGGAAGATCGTTTTGTGGCGAAATTAAGGCAACCTGGCCGCGGGCAGGGTAGATAGTTTCATCGTTACAAAGCGTTCTTGCACCAAGCCCGGTGCAATTCACTACCCACTCAAATTCAGTTAAAAAATTATCCAGTTCAAAAACGTTCTGCCTCACAAACTGCACACCTTGCTGTTCTAAATAGATCATCAGCCAGGGAAGGAAGATTTGTGTTTCTATCAATGGTACACTAACCTCGTACCCCAAACGATAACCCGGTTTCAATTCACGATCGTGCAGGATGCGGTACGATCCCTCGGGCAAAATCTATCCAGGTGATCTCGGCTTCGTCCCTTCCTTCCAGAATCATTTTTACAAGCGGGTACATGCTTATACCAGTTAATACATCGCTGCTGAAATGCTGGTATTTTTCATAACTCAACTGGCACCAGTTGATACCGCGCCGGTCGTTGCGCACATGGTATGGAAACCAAAATGCCGCCGCCTTATTTGAGGTAATGTTGGGTGAGAAGTCTTTCGCAAAAAAAGTTACTTGGAAGCCGTCTTCCACCAACCTGTAAGCGGTAGCTAAACCGCTAATGCCTGCCCCGATGATTGCTGCCTTTTTCATATCAGCCCTAATGCCTGGTCAATATCATTGATGATGTCGGCAACATTTTCTATCCCCACACTCATACGGATCAAACCATCGGTAATGCCGTATTGCATGCGCTGTTCCCGTGCCACGCCATAATGCGTCATGGATGCCGGATGCGAAACAAGTGTATCAACAGTACCCAACGAAACAGCGCGAACACAAACCTGGAGGTTATCTATAAATTTTTTACCGGCTTCTATACCACCG
>JANPIA010000230.1:0-7649 GCA_031424735.1 Segetibacter sp. | reverse complement strand
TGTAAAACCTGCCATAGGAATTTCCAAAATGGTTGCACCGGTGTTCTCAATGCCACGCGAATTTTACGCACCAAAGTATGAGCAACTTAAGCCAGACGATTGGAAGAAACCTGACTTACGTAACCTGGTACATTGGGTTCCTAAAATTAAAACGGATACCACCGGCAGGTCGTCGGTTTCTTTTTATAATTCGGATAATACCGGCACTTTTAAAATAGTAGTGGAGGCTATTTCTGCAAACGGAGAAATCGGGTATAGCGAATTGTTGTATGATGTAAGGAAAAGAAAACTGGAATAGATTTCACAATAACCACGTTCGGCGCGGTTCTGCAGAGTATTTACGCTCTGCTATTAATGTTGTTCGGATGTACTTCCGTACACAGGACAAATTGTGTGCAGACCTCTGCATAAAGTAGTACAATCACAAATTTTGAGGATACAACCAGTTAATTTATCTTTTTTATCCTGATTGGGCAAGGCTACCTATATTCAAATATGAATACAACAATAATTATATCCGGTTTTTAAAACGATTGCAAAAAAAGTATTGTTTCAACCTATCGAACAATGAAAAAAAATACAACGCCCCTTATTCTTATTTTACTGCTGATTGCATTAACAGGCTTAAGCAGTTATACTTCACTTAAGAAACAAAAGAAAATTTTGGTATTCAGTAAAACTGCAGGCTTTCGGCATACCTCGTCCATCGCGGCAGGAAAAAAATATATCGCTGAGCTGGGGCAAAAAAATATGTTTCGTGTTGATACATCAGAAAGCGCAAATGTGTTTACCCCGGAGAATCTAAAGCAATATGCGACCATCGTTTTTTTGTGTACCACCGGCAATGTGCTGAACGATGAGCAACAAAAAGCATTTGAGCAATTTATTCGTAACGGCGGAGGATATGCAGGCCTTCATTCAGCCTCGGATACCGAGTACGACTGGACCTGGTTTGGAGAACTGAACGGTGCTTATTTTAAAAGCCACCCGCGTCCTCAGGAAGCGGTTTTCAATATTGTAAATACAGACCATATTTCTACGACCCACCTTCCGAAGGTGTGGAAGCGCTTTGATGAATTGTATAATTTCAAATGGATAGGTTCCGACCTGAACATACTGATTACTATTGATGAGAGCACTTATACCGGAGGTGGTAACGGCGAAAATCACCCTATGGCCTGGTACCACGATTTCGACGGAGGAAGAGGTTTTTATACTGCATTGGGACACGACAATAAATCTTGGGAAGATCCCTTGTACCTGCAACACGTATTGGGCGGTATACAATACGCAATGGGTGTTACACCAAAAACAAAACCAGTTACCTCTGCTAAATAACCATTCATTTATTGCTGTATGAAAAAAACCTATCTCATTACGGGTCTGCTCGCCTTATCCGTAATCATATTCAACTGTAGTCAACCAAAGGGCACACTAAAAAACCAGGTTGGTAATCCTTATCCTACCCGCTTTTTTGATTCTACTCCATCGGTAGAATATCTAAGTCCTGAACAAAGTTTAAAAACATTCAACCTTCCTGCAGGCTATCACCTTGAGTTAGTAGCCAGCGAGCCGATGATAAAAGAACCGGTTGCTATTGCCTGGGATGGTAATGCAAAAATGTACGTCGCAGAAATGCTAACCTATATGCAGGATGCTGATGCAACCGATGAGCAAAAACCGTTCAGCCGTATATCACTGCTTGAGGATACTGACAATGATGGGAAAATGGATAAGAGCACAGTATTTATTGATAGTTTGTTATTACCACGAATGATCCAGTGTATAGATCATGAACTACTGGTGAATGAAACAAATACCATCACCATAAACGCTTACAAGGATACGAATGGTGATGGAAAGGCCGACCAGAAAAGAACAGTGTTTAGAAGAGATGATTACCGGATGCAGGATGCCAACATGGAGCACCAGCGTAGTGGTCTCGACTGGAACCTTGATAACCATATGTACATAACTTATGACCCTGTGCGTTTCCGTTACAAAAATGGTATGCTGCAGGCAGATTCTATTTACTCCACTGCGGGTGGACAATGGGGCGTGACACACGATAATTATGGCCGGATATTTCTTACGAACGCTGGTGCCGAAAATCCCTTGGTTCGTACCCAAATGAACCCATCATATGGTGGACTTGAAATGCCAGATCAGGTTAGTAACGAGTTTCAGGAGGTCTACCCTATTGTTTCTACTCCCGACGTTCAGGGTGGTTTAATGCGTTTACGGGCTGATAGTACATTGAATCATTTTACCGGAGCATGCGGACAATCCATCTACAGAGGAAACACACTGCCGCAGGATATGGCAGGCGATTATATAATATGTGAACCAGTTGCAAGAATAATCCGTCGTGCAAAAGTGATTAACCTGAGAGGAAAGATCACCATTCAAAATGCCTACTACCGCCAGGAGTTTATTGCTTCAACTGATATGAATTTCAGGCCTGTAAATTCTTATACAGGTCCTGATGGAAATCTTTATGTTGTTGATATGCACCGCGGTATTATTCAGCAGGGTAACTGGACAAGACCCGGATCCTTTCTAAGAAAAAAAATTGATGCAATGGGTCTGGAAAAGAATATAGGACATGGGAGAATCTATCGTTTGGTATATGATGGCTACAAGCAGGGCGAAAAGCCAAAAATGCTAAACGAAGCTGCTGGCAAACTGGTAACTTATCTGGACCATAAAAACGGCTGGTGGAGGGATAACGCCCAAAAGCAAATTGTTTTGCTTGGCGACAAATCTGTGATTCCTGCATTAAAGCAAATTGTACACGGAGAGCAAGCTACCCTCGCCCAAAAACCTTCACACCTTGCCCGCTTACATGCTTTATGGACACTTGAAGGTTTAGATGCGATTGACAGGGACATCCTATATACTGCGTTGAGGGATGAACATTCACAAATAAGAAAAGCTGCAATTATCATAAGCGAACCATTTCTGAAGAGAGATGATGGCGATGCAATAGCCAAAGTTTCCGTCTTAAAGAGCGATCCTTCTCCTGATGTACGGTTGCAACTCTTTTATTCATTTTACAGCATCAAACCCGGAAAAGATACCTCTTTCACCCACGAATTGAGCATTGCAAATACGTCAAATAACATGTTTGATGCTGCAAAAAGAGCAATGGATCGCAATATAGATATCAAAACCTATGGAAGCAGGCTTGCAGGTCTTCCTGTGGAAGAAAGAAAGTTGATTTTAGCCGGCTCGGCGGTATTTAATTCATTCTGCGTTACATGCCACGGTCCGGGGGGTAAGGGACTAACAGTTGCCGGAACTTCAAACCTTGCTGCTCCGCCCATCATCGAATCAAAAAGGCTGAGTGGGGATAGGGCACTTCTAGCGAAAATATTACTGCATGGTTTATCAGGTCCTATTGATGGGAAAGCATATCCTTCGCAAATGCCTGCATTGGCAGCCAATCCAGATGACTGGGTGGCAGCGGTAGTAAATTATGTTCGCTATGAGTTTGGAAACGTAGTCCGTCGTCCCCGCCGGCCAACAGATACAATATCACCATTTATTTCAACTCCCGAAGTAGCAGCCATACGAAAGCAATATGCATCTAGAACAGCCACATGGACACTGGCCGAACTGGAAAACCCTGACGCCAGTCCTGCTGTTACAAATACCACTGCGACTAACCCAACGGAAACTAAAGGTCGTGCGGATAAGAAACCTGTTGCAAAAACAGTCGTTCCAAAAACAATAACTTATGCAGCTGTGCAACCTTTGTTGACAAAAAATGCCTGCCTAACTTGTCATAACCCCGACAGGAAGGTGATAGGGCCTTCGTACAAAGAAATAGCAAAGAAGAAGTATTCGATCGCGGAACTTGTGCAATACATTCAAAAGCCAAATCCCGCCCATTGGCCGGGTTATGCTACGCCAATGCCCTCTATGGTGCATGTTCCTAAAGCTGAGTTAACAAAAATTGCTCAATGGATCAAATCACTGGAAAAAGCAAAATAATCCATCAATTAAAACAATGAGTAGTAACATAAAGATTCTGCCTTTCGCGCTGTTCTTAAACGTTGTTTGCATGGGCTTATCTGCGCAGGTTCCATTTGTTTACAATAAAGAAAATACGGGCGCAGCTTTTACGCTACCCCTCATGCCAACAATAGACAGACTACCTATAATCGATCCTTTGCCCGACCCTTTTAACTGGTCCAATGGTAAGGGACGCTCTACTAAATTTAGAGACTGGGAACGTCGGCGCAATGAAATAAAAGCAGAAATTGAAAATTATGAAATAGGGATTAAGCCTAACCGGCCGGAAAACATTAAGGCCAGTTATTCCAGCATTGATAGTACACTGAAAGTGGATGTTACGGTGAATGGAAAAACGCTTACGCTCACATCTAAAGTTATCCTCCCATCAGGGAACGGTCCCTTCCCGGCAGTTATTGGTATGAATAGTCCCAGCGGTAGTATCGCCGCGGATGTATTGACCAGTCGCAATATTGCACGAATAAGGTATGCACATAACCAGGTAACAACCTATAACGCTCCGAAAAATACAGATCCATACTACCAACTCTACCCGGAACTCTGGGGTGCTTCCGGGCAATATAGTGCATGGGCATGGGGAGTAAGCCGATTGATTGACGGACTTGAACTTGTGCAGGAAAGCCTCCCAATAAATTTGAAGCGTCTTGCAGTAACAGGTTGTTCTTATGCCGGAAAAATGGCACTGTTTGCCGGTGCACTTGACGAACGTATCGCCCTAACAATTCCTGTTGAATCCGGCGGCGGTGGTGCCCCTGCCTGGAGGGTTTCTGAAACCACCGGTGATGTAGAAAAGCTTGGTGCAACCAGTCATCAATGGTTCAGGGAAAGCATGTTTCAGTATGCCGGATTAAATGTTTCGAAACTACCCTACGATCATCATGAGCTGATGGCGATGGTAGCACCAAGAGCCTTGCTGGTTACAGGCAATACAGATTATTTGTGGCTGTCTAATCAGGCAGCTTATGTATCGGCAAGAGCAACAAAAGAGATTTACAAAACACTTGGTATAAGTGACCGGATGGGTTTTTACATAGACGGTGGCCACGGTCACTGTGCTATTCCGGCAAGCCAGCGTCCGGCAATTGAAGCTTTTATCGATAAATTCCTCTTGGGTGAATCTAATACCAATACCGACACAGTTACGGTTCATCCTTATCCTAATGTCGATCACCAAAGCTGGTACCAGTGGTGGGAAAAAGGAAAACCCACTTTTCCCAATGAAAAAAATAGGGTGGCGATATGGCTCGAGGCCGAGTGTGGTACCCTTGGTTCTAACTGGCAAACAATTACAGACCCTGCAGCTTCCAATGGAAAATACGTAACCGTTAAGGGAATAAACAGCACACAAAGAGCACCTACAGATACTGTGACGAATGTCTTAGTCCTTCAATTTACTGTACCAAAGGCTGCCACATATAATCTGCTGGCAAAAGTGAATGGTTCTGATGGTACGCGCAATAGTTATTGGATAAAGTTGGATAACGGGTCTTTTGAAAGAAGTTTCAACAGTTTTCCCGGTACGGGGTGGCTATGGGGAAGATTAAAAAATGCTACACTTAGTGCAGGACAACATAAGCTTACAATCGCTTACAGAGACGAGGGGTCAAAGCTCGATAAGATACTCATTACAACTTCAAATACTTCTACTGTAATCAACTCAGAATCTCCGGGAATTAATTGTGGACAAACCCGATAATAGTTTGCTCAATTCCCGTTTAAAAAAACGTTGCACCTGCTTATGAAAAGTTCATTCATAAAAACCCTGTCGTTGCTTGTATGCATTGCTGCTTCATTTGCAACATATTCTCAAAAAACCACGGCTACTTTTTCTAGTCAAACAACTATAATCAACCCGGTAAATCTTAGTTATCGTTTTTGCCTTGACACTCCCTCAAGACGCGAGGCTGCTGATCCGACTATGGTTGTATATAAGGGCGAATTCTATTTGTTCGCTTCTAAGTCAGGCGGCTACTTTCATTCAACTGATTTAGTGAAGTGGGATTTGATAACAACTAAAGATCTGCCATTGGAAGATTATGCACCCACTGCAGTTGTGATGAATGATACATTGTATTTTATGGCATCTGCCGGAGCACCATTAAAAATTTATAAAACAGGCGATCCTAAATCGGGTAAATGGCAGGTGGCTAATGCAGCCTTTCCTATTGGAATGATTGACCCTGATTTATTTGTTGACGATGATGGTCGTCTATTCTTTTACTACGGCTGCTCAAACATCAATCCCCTTTATGCAGTGGAGCTCGACACAAAAACGCTTAACCCGATTGGCAAGCCTATAGCCGTTTTTAATAGCAAAAAGGATGTGTACGGTTGGGAGCGAAGAGGTGATTATAACGATGTAGCCGGAAATCCCTGGATGGAAGGTACGTGGATGACAAAGCGCAACGGTAAGTATTATCTGCAATATTCTGCGCCCGGCACCGAGTTTAAGAGTTATAGCGACGGTCTGTATGTTTCTGATAAACCGCTTGGTCCCTTTACATTATCCACGCACAATCCCATTTCGTATAAACCTGAAGGTTTTGCAGCAAGTGCAGGGCATAGCAGCACTTTTCAGGATAAGTATGGTAATTACTGGCATGTATCCACTATGACAATTTCAGTAAAACATATGTTCGAGCGCCGTCTTGGTTTCTTCCCCACGTTCTTTGATAAAGATGGTGTAATGTATGTGTATACCGGTTTTGGCGACTTCCCTTTTAAAATTCCAACTAAGAAAATAAAGAGTCCTGAAGAGTTGTTTCCGGGATGGATGCTGCTTTCGTACAAAAAACCTGTGGAAGTATCCTCCGAACTATCCAGCCATCCTAAAAGCTTTGCAACCGATGAAGAGATACGAACTTTTTGGAGTGCAAAAACAGGTAATAAAGGCGAATGGATAAGTATGGATTTGGAAAAAAAATGTACGATTAACGCCATCCAGATAAACTATGCTGAAAATGATATGAAGTTGTTTGGTCGAAATCCTGGTATCTATTATCAATACCTGTTGGAGTATTCTGATGATAATAAAACATGGAAAACATTGGCTGATAAAACACAGAACACAACTGATGCTCCTCATGACTATATTGAACTGAAAAATCCGGTAAAAGCGCGTTATATCCGATTGACCAATTATCGTATGCCCGATGGAACTTTTGCGCTTGCCGGTTTAAGAGTATTTGGTAACGCAGGAGGGAGAGCGCCGGGTCGTGTAGAGAGTTTCAATGTGGTTCGGAAGGAGAATGATAGTGCGATTGTAAGATTAAACTGGACAAAGTCTGCAGATGCAATTGGTTATAATATCCGGTATGGAACGGCGAAGGATAAATTGTATCATACGTACCAGGTGCTTGGAGCAGAATCTGTCACGATCAGAAGCCTGAACAGCCTGCAGAAATATTATTTTACGATAGATGGATTTAATGAAAGCGGTGTAACAAAAGGTAAAAAGATTCAGTAATATTTTTGTCTCATGCAGGTAATGAAAAAAAGCCGGCAGACTTTTTTAATCTATGGGTTCAAATCAATATTAGCAAAACAGTTATAAAACTATTTAAAGTTTTACACCATGAATAGAAAATTAAGAATGGGGATGATAGGCGGTG
>JANPIA010000229.1:0-3924 GCA_031424735.1 Segetibacter sp. | reverse complement strand
GACAAAATAGTTTGGAAGAACAATGCCTGCACCTTGTACGATATAGGAGATGATGTAGTAGGATTGGAATGGCGCACCAAAATGAATAGCATCAGCTCCGATGTATTGCAGGGTGTGAGCAAATCCATTGAAATAGCGGAGGAAAGATTCAAAGGGTTGGTGATAGCCAACGACGGCCCCAACTTTAGTGTAGGAGCCAATGTTGCCATGATATTTATGCTGGGTGTGGAGCAGGAATTTGATGAAGGCGATATAGCCATTCGCATGTTTCAGAACACCATGATGCGGGTACGATATTCATCCATACCTGTGGTAGTTGCGCCTCATGGTATGACCCTTGGCGGTGGTTGCGAAATGAACCTTCATGCCGATAAAATTTGTGCGGCGGCAGAAACCTATATTGGTTTGGTTGAGTTGGGTGTAGGCTTAATACCGGGTGGTGGCGGAACAAAAGAATTTGTATTGCGTGCCGCCGACGAAATGCATGCCGACGAGCCGGAAACTGTTACATTAAAAAGTCGCTTCCTGAATATTGCTACCGCTAAAGTTGCCACCAGCGCACAGGAAGGTTTTGACATGGGCATCTTCCGTAAGGGGCACGACGAGGTAGTGATGAACCAGGGGCGACGAATTTCGGAAGCTAAAAAAAGCGTGGTAGAAATGTACGACCAGGGATACGTGATGCCCGTGCAGCGTACCGATATAAAAGTATTGGGACGGTCGGCGCTCGGCGCTTTGTATGCAGGCATCAACGGAATGTGGCGGGGCAACTATGCAACCGACCACGATGTGTTGGTGGCAAAAAAATTAGCTTATGTAATGTGCGGCGGCGACCTGAGCGAACAAACCCTGGTAAGCGAACAATACCTGCTCGATCTTGAAAGAGAAGCATTTCTTAGCCTTTGCGGCGAACGCAAAACGCTTGAAAGAATACAAAGTGTGTTGAAGGGTGGAAAGCCATTAAGAAACTAAGTGAAGGGTTATATCATTATGGAAGGTTGCCAAACTCTTTGGTGACCTTTTTTAATGCCTTGGCGAGATCGATCCCTTTGCTCATTACCGGTTTAAAAATATCGCCCACTTCCTTCACCCTGCTTACAGCATTGCGGATGGTGAAGTCTTTCATTTTTAGTCCTTTCTTCACCTCTTCCCAAAACAGCGGCATACTTACCGTTGCGCCCGGCTTAGGACGGAGCGAGTATGGACCGGCAACGGTTGCCTTGGGCCGGTTCTGCAAAAAGTCAATATACATTTTGCCGCCCCGGTCGCTGATCTTTCGTTGGATGCTGGTGAAGGATGGCAATTGCTGGTGAACCAGTTTTGCAATGGTCCGTCCAAACTCTTTGCAGTCTTCGTAGCTATACTTTGCGCCAAACGGAACATAAATATGTAAACCGGTTGAACCCGAAGTTTTGGGGTAGGAAGGAACACCAATGGTTTCAAAAATTTGGCGGGTAACATTCGCCGCTTCTATTACCTGGTTGAAAGTATTTTTATCCGGGTCCAGGTCAATAATGCACCAGTCGGGGTTATCGGGTGTTTGAATGCGACTGTTCCAGGGGTTGATCTCGATACAGCCTAATGACGCGATGTATAAAATATCGGCTTCGCTATCCACCACCAAAAACTCTTTTTCAACACCCTCCGAATCGGTGTAGGGGAAAGTTCTCACCCATGCCGGAACCTTGCCTTTTACATCCTTCTGGTAAAAAGGTTCGCCTGTAATTCCATTGGGAAAACGATACAATGTTTGCGGCTTATCTTTTACATAAGGCAATATGTAGGGAGCAACCTGGTAATAATAATTGAACATATCCCGCTTGGTCACCTTGTCGTTGGGCCAATAAACCTTGCTGAGATTGTTGAACTTTATGTCGTGCCCGTTAATGTTTCGAACCTGCGATTCATCTTTGGGGTTGAGCAGGGTTTTCCTTTCGTGCTCTTTTGAAGCCACAATGATCTTGTTCTCCTGCAAAATTTCAGCGCCGCTTTTCCCGCTTAGTACTTTGGGTTCTTTGTTTTTTGTTGAAGGTGCACGTTTAATTTTTGAAGCGGTGTTAAACTTACTTGTTGTAGTACCGTGCTGTTGTTCACCTTCATTTTGCATGTTGGCATCCTGGCTTTTTATTCCCATTTCCCACGTCACTTCCTTTGCATTCTTATCGGCACGCAACCCCCTGAAACTTGGATGCCGCAGGGCTTTATCCTTTGTCAGTTCCCGGTAACTAATCTCGCAAACCAGCGAGGGCTTTAGCCAGGTAACAGTTGCCTTTGGCGGGTTGGGCCTAAAGCGGGAAGGCTTGTTGTAATCAGGCACAATTTTAAAAGGACAGGTTGCGGTTTCCAGCGGACGCATTTTTTGAAGCAGTTCTTTTTGTTGCTGATGGGTGAAGCCGGTACCAACCGGGCCAATAAAAACCAACTCTTCCCCCTCATACAAACCCAGTGATAAGGCGCTGAAAAGTTTGGTTGAATTTTCGTTGCGGGTAAAACCGGCAATAATGGCTTCCTGGTGTTTTTCGGTCTTTATTTTCAGCCAGTCTTTTGTCCGGCTGCCCGGCGTATAAATGCCCGTTGCCCGTTTGGCCATTATTCCTTCCAGTCCCATTTTATCTGCAAGTGCAAAAAACTCGCTGCCGGTGGCTTCAAAATTTTCGCTCAGCTTAATCACATCATCTTCAACCGGCACAACAGATCGTAATAACTGGCGCCGCACCGTGAGCGGTTGCTCCATTACATCCTGCCCATCCAGCCATAATAAATCAAACAAATAAAAAGCGAGGTTGCCATCCGCTTCGCTTCGCCAGTTTTGCAAAGCGCCAAAATCAGGAAGTCCCTTTTCGTTTACCACCACGATCTCTCCATCGGCCACCACGTTAGCCTTCCATTTTTTTAAAGCCTGGTAAACCGGGTAAAATTTTTCGTTGAACGATTTGTTGTTCCTGCTCCGGATCTCCACATTGCCTTTGTTTATATAGGCCAATGCACGGTAGCCATCCCACTTTACTTCGTATAGCCAGCCATCATCGTCAAAAGGTTTATCGGCTAAGGTTGCCAGCATCGGCATTATGTCTGCAGGAAACGGCGTTTTGGAAGTCTTCATTTCCGGTTACTTTATCATCAGGAAGAAATGTATAAATCGTGCCAGAGAATTAAAGTTATGAGTTTGGAGTTCTGAGTTATGAGTGTTGAATGTTGAATGGTGACTGGTGAATAGTCAATGGTGAATAGTCAATAGTGAATGAAGCGCGAAACCCGAAACCCCCAAACCCGAAACCCAAAACCCGAAACCCAAAACTCGAAACTCGAAACCAAACTTTTCCTCCATTTATCAATTCTATTTACCGTTCACTACAAAACAATGTACTATGTAACGCATAGTAGCTACTTTTGACAAGTAATTAATTAAACACACTACAAAAAATAACAATCATGAAAAAAGTATTCTTCGCAGCGATAGTTGCTGTAACCCTTGCCACATCTTCCTTTGCTGCCGACACAAAAGTGAACGACCGCGTAGCCTACAGTTTTAAAAATGACTTTGCGAAAGCGCAATCTGTTAAATGGGGAACAGCCGGCAAGTATGTTTCTGCCACCTTTGTTGAAAACAATGAAACCGTAAAAGCGTTTTACAGCGTTGCCGGCGACCTGGTAGGTACGTCCCGTTCTATAGGGGTTGACCAACTACCGATGAGTGCGAAAAGACTCCTGGGTAAAAAATACAGCGACCATGCGGTGAAAGAAGCGATCACTTTTGAGCAGGAAGGCGAAATTACCTACTACGTTTCCGTAGAAAACGACAAACAATCGGTGATACTGGAAGTGAAAAACGGGCTGGCTTCCATATTTAAAAAGACCAGCAAAATTTAGGTTTATGTTGTTTAAGAGAAAGCCCCTGCATTGCGGGGGTTTTTTGTTTTGGGG
>JANPIA010000228.1:0-3321 GCA_031424735.1 Segetibacter sp. | reverse complement strand
TCTTTCAAGAATTTCAGGCGCATAGTACAAGATGAAATTGATACCGGAAACCTGGTTGAAGAAAGCGATCATAAAAGCAAGCCAAACAATCGTTTTATACCTTGAACCAAAGATGTTAGTGCTGCGTCCCGACTTCGTCTCATGTTCGTTACTTGCTACGATTGATGAAGCTTCTGCATCTACATCGGCTACACCTAACTTCGCCATAACTTTTTTCGCAGTATCAATATCATTCTTCTTTGCTATTAGCCAACGTGGACTTTCAGGAACACCAATTACCAAAAGCGAATAAATGATAGAAGGAAGTGCCATCACACCAAGCATCCAACGCCAATCATTTTCGCCACCAAAACCTTCTAAAAAGTAATTTGAAAGAAAAGCGACAAGTATACCAAATACGATATTGAATTGATATAAAGCGCCAAGGCGTCCACGTGTAGAAGGAGTGGAAATTTCAGAAATATATGTTGGTGCTGCAACGGATGAAATACCAATACCTACTCCACCTATAAACCGGAAGAAAGAAAAAGTATACGGATCCTGTGCAATGGCAGAGCCTATAGCAGAAGCGGTAAACAAGATACCTATCCAGATCAGTACTTTTTTTCGTCCATATTTTTGTGTGGGTATTCCGCCGAAAATAGCTCCTACCACAGTGCCCCATAAAGCCATGGACATAATGAAGAATCCATGAAACCAGGGCGAGGTATGCCACAACTCTTTGATAGGAAGATTAGCTCCCGAAATAACAACGGTATCAAATCCAAATATAAAACCAGCAAGCGCTGCCGTAATCGAAATACCGAGGACATAACCTGATGAACCGGTTTTGTATTGTGCTGTTGGAACTGCGGCTACACCTTCCTTTACATCTATATGCATACTTTCAATTTTTAATCGTTAGAGTTTTTTTTGTTACAAGTGTTTTATTAACCAGTGGATTTTTACTGCCGATAATTTTTTTAATACAAGCGATAGTTTTCCATAGCATCACCGTCCGCCGCGGCGGATCACTTTATCCGCAAACCAATCGGCAACTATCTTAAATTGATCCCTTCTATTTTAGTTTATTAAGTTGGTTAACTAAGTCCGTTAAAGGACCTTCCTTTCTATACACCTTTACAAGATTGCCGTTCTTATCATGCAAAGCGATAAAAGGCATGTGCTCTATCTTGTAATAGTTCCTTACAAAAAAAGTACTGCCTTCTGTTCCAACATAAATGTTACTATACTTATTCAAACCAAACTGCTGAACAAACTTTGCAACCCTATCTACAGCAAGATGTGTGATCATTGCAACGGAAGCTTTCTTAAAACTTGCTTTTTTCTTAATCAACTCTTTCATCATCTTTTCGCAATGGTCGCATTCAGGAGAAAAATAGATGATAACAATTGGCTTTCCAATCGGCAGGTCTTGTGCTTTGAACACTTTGCCATTTTCCTGCATCATCTTAAACGGGGGTAGTTTTCCTGCTTGTGAAAACACTATTGTATTTACTAACAGAAACCCCACTAATAGAATTAATAATTTTTTGCTGAGAATGCTCATTTGAAAAAATTAATGGAGTGGATAAAGTTCTGCGTGTAGTTACTGTAACCTTTGATTCTTTGGTTGACTTAATTGGCAGCCAGGTCACATCCCGGCAATCCTGACTGCCATTTATATTAGTAACTCTTTAAGCTTTAATAATTTGGATTCTGTTTATACAACCCATTTGTAAAGGTTATTTCAGATTGTGGTATAGGCAGGTATTCATCTCTGCCTGCTGTAAATTTGGCGGTTGATAAAAAGCTTCGTCTTGTCTTTTCTACAGCTATGTAGGCATTTAAAGCAGGTTCAGCGATTCCCCATCTTACCAGGTCAAAGAAACGGGCACCTTCAGTGGCAAACTCCAAACGTCTTTCAAAACGTAAAGCTTCACGGGCATATGCTTGTGTCCAACCAGTTGCAGGATATGGTTTGATATTATAGTTGGAGGGAAAAGTTCCATCTGCTTTCTTTAGTTTTCCTGTACTTGATGCTGCCCTGTTTCTTAACTGGTTAATTAATGGCAACGCTTTATCCTGCTGACCTAATTCAATATAAGCTTCTGCCTGCATCAGCAGAACTTCGTCGTAACGGATAATATCATAGTTTTTTGCCGAGCCCATAAATGGCCCAAGCTTAAAGTACGAACCACTTGTTGCCAACTGCTGGTTACGCATAGTATGGAAGTTTCCATAAACACCTGCATCGCGAACCCAACTGTTGCTGAAGGGCTTTGTGTTATCGTACTTGTACGGATGTCCTTCTATACCAACAGTATGGTCGAGGCGAGGGTCAACAGTTGCTGTGCTTAAGTTAGCGTTGTTGTTATTGAATGTGCCGAAATTTGGTAAGCCATTAGCATCGGTTGTATGTGCATTTACAAGGTTTTGACTTGCAGCATGAAAACCGCAGCAACCATATTGCGGGGCGCCATGCGGATAATTCAACCCATCTTCATAATTCATGAGGCCTGCACTCGTACCATCATTAACAGTAAACTGAATTGCAAATACAGATTCTGGTCCGTTCTCAGTTTCAGGCAAAAAGTTATTAGCAATATCAGGGCTTAAAGAATATTTACCCGAAGAAATAACTGCCTGTGTTAATGTAATAACCTCTTGTAATCTTGTTGGATTGATAGCTGTCACTTTATGATTAGCATCCTGCTCATATGCCTGGAACAATCTCAGCTTTGCTAAGTAGGCTTGTGCTGCTAACTTATTAGCCCTTGCAAGTTCCGGTTGAGTTTCAGGTAAATTATCAATTGCATTTTGAAAGTCTGCTGCAATCTTATTCCAGCTATCCTCATTTTTCAAATCGTTAGAAACTTTTAATATGTCTCCATCTGCAGCAGTCTCATCAAATATTGGAATGTTCTTGTACAGCATCTTCATAGTAAAATAGCTATGAGCTCTTAAGAACTTCAACTCTGCCAATCTTTTCTTTTTATTTGGAAATGCGGTTTCTGAAAGTGAGTTAACAGCACGTAAAGCCACGTTTGCTCTTGATATAGATTTGAACAAATTCTTCCATGTACGGGATACGAATGCATCCATGGTTGGTGTAACAAGATTATAGTGTTCCAATGCATCAATCTCACCCACATCACCTGTACCACCGCCACCTTTGTATGAGTCGTCAGATCGCACACTTCCATAGGCCCACATGCTGTAGATGGGTCCTATCATGTCGCCGTTGCCAATAGCTGCATACGCCGATGTAACCAGGCCTTCAATTGCTTCGGCAGATGTAAGGTCTGATGAAGATAACACACCCGTTGGCGTATAGTCCAA
>JANPIA010000227.1:0-25674 GCA_031424735.1 Segetibacter sp. | reverse complement strand
ACTCAAAAAGCCGCTACCTTACTAAAAGAAAATTACCTGGAAGCATTCGGTAAATTAATGTTTGCAACGCACAATGGGTTGAGCAACCTGTACAATGTTAGTTGCCCCGAACTTGATTTTTTAGTGGAGCAGGCAAAGAACTACCCCGAAGTTATTGGCAGCCGGTTAATGGGTGGAGGTTTCGGTGGATGCACAATCAACCTTATAAAAAAGGAACATTGGAACAGCATTGCAGAAAAAATAACCTCCGCTTACAAGCAACAATTTAGTATTGACGCAGAAGTGTATGAAGTTGCTACCAGCGATGGAACCTATGAAGCTATTGGCGGATAAAATGCAATTAAATTATAAAATGCAGGGTTTTCACCTGCAGATGTAAATAATTTCCATAATAAATATATGTGGAGGGTTTATAGTACTGTTACAAGCACGATAGGTTAATTTATAATGTTTGGAACACGGCGTGCGTGAAACTGCAAAACCTTATTTTTGCCGCGCTATGAATATTGGTGATGACCTGCAATCGAGATGGTGGAAACTGGAAGCGAAAATGCTGGAACGGTTTGGCAAAAAGCCCGACATGGAAGCGATCCTGTTTTTGATCGGCATGCAGGAAACAGGCTATGTTAAAGAAAAATTAACTAAAGAAGAAAAGCAGGATCTGATGCATGTTGCCATTTGCACCTTGCTTGCGCCCAGTGGGTTTTACGAGCTGGATACGGTTGATGAAGAAGGTTGGCCGCACTTTAAACAGCTAAAAGAAATACCTGTTATGAATGTTATTGAACAGGAAAACTTTCTAAAAGATCATGCACTGCTTTATTTTGAACAGCATACTTTTTAAACCCCTTGTTTCGATATGAAGATAAAATTGCTACTCGCTTTGTTATTGGTATTCACCTCGTTTTCCATGTTGTTTGCTCAGGTGAAAAAGAAACCAACCCAACAAAAAAAAACAACTACAGCATCCAAAAAGGTAATTGCCAAAAAGCCTGTAAAAAAAGCAGCCCCTAAAAAAGCAATTGTAAAAAAAGCGCCTGTTGCTCAGCAGGTTTCCAATGAAAGACTGGTTGAAATAGCAACTGATTTTGGGGTGATGATTGCAAGGCTTTCAGACAGTACGCCACTCCATCGCGATAATTTTATAAAGCTGGTTGAAAGTGGTTTTTACGATAGTCTTTTATTTCACCGCGTAATAGACGGCTTTATGATACAAGGTGGCGACCCCGATAGTAAAAACGCCACCGATGAACAACACTTGGGCATGGGCAAAGCACCCGGCGACCGGGTACCGGCAGAATTTAATGTGAACCTTTACCATAAAAAAGGAGCCCTGGCAGCAGCACGCGATAATAACCCCGAAAAAGCCAGCAGCAATTGCCAGTTTTATATTGTTCAGGGTAAACCGGTTAGTCCGGCAGAGTTGGATGGACTGGCTATGCGGGCCCGCATGTCCAACCCCTTATTCAACTATACACCTGCACAAAAGGAGGTTTATAAAACAATAGGCGGTACGCCCTTCCTCGACCAGAATTATACGGTTTTTGGCGAGCTAACAAGTGGTTTGGATGTGCTGGCTAAAATATCAAAGGTGCCAAAAGGCGGTGCTGACAGACCATTGCAGAACGTTCGTATGAAAATGAGAATGCTAAATTAGTTTCCTTTAATTTTATTCATATTTCAAAATTAATAAACCCCTGCGGCATGAATTTTCCTGACAATCTTCGTTATACCAAAGACCATGAATGGATTAAGCTGGAAGGCAATACAGCTACCATTGGCATTACAGATTTTGCCCAGCGCGAACTTGGAGACATTGTGTATGTTGATATAGACAGTGCAGGTAAAGCCATGGAAGCCGAAGTTATTTTTGGTACGGTTGAAGCAGTGAAAACGGTAAGTGATCTTTTTTTACCTGTTGCCGGAACAATTGATGAGGTGAACCCGGCGCTGGCTAACGAGCCCGAACTGGTGAACACCGATCCCTACGGAGAAGGCTGGATGATAAAAATGACCGTTAACAATCCCGACGAAGTACAAGCGTTGATGGATGCGGGAGCATACACAACTCTTGTCGGCTGATAAAACCATTGAATATAGTTTGTCGTATTTATTTAAACCCATCGGCCTTTCAGGCAAATCCCACGGTACCCGCTTTTGACCAATGTTGTAACATATACTGAAAGAGAATTGGTGATGTTGTTAAAAGAACGTCGTGAAGATGCTTTTGGTTATCTGTACGATAACTATTCCAGCGCTTTGTACTCAATCATATTGAACATTGTGCCCGATAGAGATTTGGCAAGCGATGTATTGCAGGAAGTGTTTATTAAGATATGGAGACAAATAGAAAGCTATGACGAATCGAAAGGCAGGTTGTTTACATGGATGCTGAACGTTGCACGCAATGCCAGTATAGATACGGTACGTAGCAAGGGATATCAGAAAAGCCAGCAAAGCAGAGAACTTACCGACAACATGGTGGATGCTGGTGGCACCACCCAAATGAACACAGACAGGATAGGACTTAGAAAGCTGGTGCATAACCTGAAAGATGATTACAAGGTACTGGTTGAGCTATCGTACTTCCAGGGCTTTACGCAGGACGAGATAGCGAAGATGCTTGACATACCATTGGGGACGGTAAAAACGAGAATGCGAAGTGCGTTAACACAATTAAAACAAATTATTCAATCGTAAGTGGATATTAAGGACTTCATACAAAGCGGGATTATTGAGAGCTACATACTGGGGCTTGCTACCGATGAAGAAATCACGGAGGTGGACAGGTTTAAAAGTAACCCTGAAGTACAAAATGCGATCAACGATTTTTCAGCTTCGCTGGAGCAACAAGCTTTTGCAAACGCTATTATACCTCCCCCTGATGTAAAAAGACGCATCATGCTCTCACTTGAAGAAGAATTTAAAAAATCTTCCTCCGCTTTAAATGTTGTTGTAAACAATACTAAATCAAAAGAACAGCTTACTCCTCCCAGTAAATTTAAAGTTTGGCAGTTTGCTGCGGCCGCATCGGTTATTTTATTGCTGATAAGTGCAGCGCTGAATATATACCTGTTCAACCGTTATTCAGCTACTTCCGAACAGTACCAGGCTTTACTTATTCAACGCAACAGCCTGCAGGCAAAATCCGATGTGTATCAAACCCATTTACGCCAATGGCAATCGGCGGCAGAAATGATGGCTGACCCTGCCATGGCTATGATTAAAATGCCGGGTGTTGAAGGGAAGAAGGATAATATGGCAACAGTTTTCTGGGATACACGATCAAAGGATGTATTTGTTATGCCAAATAAATTACCAGCTCCATCCCAAAATAAACAATACCAGCTTTGGGCATTAGTAGATGGCAAACCCGTTGACCTTGGAATGCTCGACCCTGACTGCAACAGTGTTTGTAAAATGAAGAATATACCCAGGGCGCAAGCCTTTGCTATTACGCTTGAAAAAACAGGCGGCAGCCCCTCCCCAACAATGGATCAGATGTTTGTATTTGGTAAGGCATAAATAACCACAAGTTAATTACTGAAATTCTTCCTTATTTTTTTCAGGTGCACTGCATTGCTTAATTAATGAATTATTATAATTTCTCCTGGCTTTAAACTGCGTTGATTTTTATTATTTGCAATAACGGAAATTAATCCACAATTTTCCTGCACTCATTTTTACGCAACGGCGTAACCTAAAATTAATTAAACGCATATAACAAAACGAATAACTATGTGATGCCTATGTTTCTATGTGCCTATGTGGTTAATACTTCAGCATCGTTAAAATAATTAATAATAAAACCAATTTATTTAAAACAACGTCTACCAATTACTCACTACAAATTAATCTCCTTCAAAACCAACCACAACCATGCAACGTAGATAATTGAAATAAATAAACTAATTCAATTTAAAAAGCACAGTATGAAAAAAGTATTTAAATCATTCGGTATTTTATTTGCCTCAGCTTTAATTACAACAACTATTTTACACGCACAGGAAAACACCGTAATGGTAGGTGGAGCTGCCATGTACCCGAGCAAAAACATTGTTGAGAATGCAGTGAACAGTGCCGACCATACTACATTGGTTGCTGCTGTGAAAGCAGCAGGGCTTGTACAAACATTAAGCAGCGCCGGACCGTTTACAGTTTTTGCTCCAACCAATGCCGCATTTAATAAGTTGCCAAAAGGCACGGTAGAAAGTTTGGTGAAACCCGAAAGCAAATCAACACTCACCAACATATTAACTTACCATGTAGTGCCGGGTCGTATAGACAGTAAAACGCTGATGCAATGGATCAAGAAAAATAACGGTAAATACACAGCAAAAACTGTGGAGGGCGGTTCGTTAACTTTTACACGTAAAGGCAATAAAATTATGTTGCACGATGAAAAGGGTGGAATGAGCGCTATAACCATTAAGGATGTTTATCAAAGCAATGGAGTAATTCATGTAATTGATACGGTGGTTATGCCAGAGATGTAAAAACTTTAGCGGGTTTTTTTCAGATGGAAGAGGAGCCAGGGGTGGCTCCTCTATTTTTTTGTTTAATTTGGTAAATTAAAAATATACCGCTTGAGTAAAAGAATGGTTGCGTTCGTTCCCGGAATTATATGGTTTATTATTAGCCTTATATTGCTTACATTGCCCGGTAACGAATTGCCTGAAGTGGGTTTTTTTAATATTCCGCACCGCGATAAAATCATTCATTTCATTTTGTTCTTTGCGCTTTGCGCGCTGTTTTTATACCCGGTTGGTAAATTTTATTTTAACAAAAACATTTTGATAACAGCCATCATCATTGGCTGTTTCGCCTACGGCATTGCAATAGAATTTGTACAGAAGTATTGTATCCCCAACCGTTCGTTCGATGTGTGGGATATTGTATCGGACGGGGCGGGTTGTTTGCTGGCATATATGTTCCGGCGCCAGTGTACAGTTTTGATTGATCAGGTGTTCGTTCGTAAACATGGGCAACAAATCGTGGATTAGTGCCGGTGAATGCTCAGTTAAAAAGTCTTTCTACAATAGATTGTAAAAATTTAAAAACAACACAGCAACAGGCGGTGGCGCAACCATCGCCTGTTTTTTGTTTACAAAGGGAGTTCCAGGTATTTAGCCGGATTCAACTAATTTCGGTCATCATGAACCAGGTTTACCTTACCATCATATGGATTAGCATTACCCTGCTTTTCATCGCTTTTTTTGAAGGGATTGAAATTGCATTTGTAAGCGTTAACCGCCTGCAGGTAGAGCTTCGGAAAAAGCAGGGTAAAACAAGCGGCCTCATCATATCGCGGTTTATGGAGCAGCCCTCCCGCTTTATAGGCGCCTGCCTGGTGGGCGTAAACATTTCGCTGGTGGTGTATGCACTGCTGTTCAGCAGCATGATGCGACCATTGTGGGCATACCTCGGCATCCACAATACTTATTTAACCGTTGTTATTGATACATCTATTGCCACGCTCATCGTATTGATTTTAGGCCAGTTTATACCCAAGGCATTGTTCAGGGCTAAAAACGATATGTTGCTGAGTTTTTTTGCCCCACTGACCAAATTCTTTTACCGCCTGCTTTTCCCGGTTGCTTCGTTATTGGTTAACCTGGCAGAGTGGATATTGAAATATGTTTTCAATGTAAAGGTGAAGGACGATAACGAGGTTTTTAATAACGTAGACCTTGAACACCTGCTACAACAAAACAAAGTACAGGATGAGGACAGCCAGGAGTTAAATACCGAGCTTTTTGAAAATGCATTATCCTTTCCCATGGTGAAGATCAGGCAATGCCTGGTGCCGCGCACCGAAATTGATGGTATTGATATTAAAACATCGATATCCGAAGTAAAGAACCTGATGATAAAAACCAGGCTTAGCAAGATGGTGGTGTATGACGATAACATTGATAATATTCTTGGCTATGTTCACCAGTTAGATCTTTTTAAAAACCCGGCCGACATTCAATCCATATTATTGCCCATACCCGCCGTACCCGAAAGCATGAGCGCCACCGGGCTTATCAATAAATTTTCGAAAGAAAGAAAAAGTATTGCCTGGGTGGTAGATGAGTTTGGCGGAACCGCAGGTATTGTTACTATGGAAGATGTGCTGGAGGAAATTTTTGGCGAGATAAGGGATGAATACGATACAGAAGAATTTGTTGCCAAACAAATAGCCGACGATGAATACCTGTTTAGCGGCAGGCTCGAAATAGACTATATCCGCGAAAAGTTTGATCTGGAATTTTCGGTAAACGATTCCGAAACGCTATCGGGTTTTATTATTGCCGAGCACGAAACCATTCCACGCCAAAAAGAGCGGATCATTATTGACATGTACGAATTTGAAATTTTAAACGTAAGCGATACCCGCATAGAAATGGTTAAGCTTAAAGTGCTGCGCTGATATTTCATACTAAATTTTATTGTTAAGCGTTTAGTAAGGGTCCGTAAAACCAACAGGTTTATTTACCCTAATAGCGATACACGAATGAATGAAGTATTGAAAGCCCCTCCGGTTATTGACGAAAATCCGATTTATACGGTTGCCAAATGTTTAAACGAGCTGATCGTAAACGACAACCTGGACAAAGCGCTGGATAATATTGTTGAATGGCTGGCATCTTCCCTTGAAATTGACCGTTGCTATATTTTTGAAAACCGCTTCGATAAATCTTCCAAAACATTATTTACCAGTATTCGCCACGGGCAGTACCATGCCCTGATGGAGAAAGTGTTGCAGGATATTACGGGCAACACAACCGACTTTCCAGAAATAACCAGCATTCTTCAATCGGACCGCTCGTATAAGGTAGCCGTCACCGATATATTATCGCCGTATATGAGTGAGTTGCTCAAGCAGCCTGGTTTAAAGTCGCTGCTAATTATACCAGTATTCAGCGGTGGAACTTATTGGGGCTTTATAGGCTTTGGCGATACCCTTAATATTCGAAGCTGGCGCAACAGCGAGCCCGAACTAAAATCGCTGGCAGCCGCCATTGGTGTCGCTATTGAAAATCGCCGGTTTAAAAACGAGATAGAAGTAAAGAATGCGGTTTACAACTCCACACTCTCCACGCTTAACGAAATAGTGTGGGAGATGAACATTATTAATAAAACCATTAAGATCGCCGGTTCCATGTTGCATTTTGGTAACCTGCAACCGGATTACCTGCAGGTTAACCCGATTGAATGGGTGGTTGGCAATGTTCACCCGGAAGACAAGCAACGGGTGACAAACAGTTTTGACGAGCTGCTGCTAAAAGAAAACCGCGCCACACAGGAGGAGGTTTACCGGATGCTGAACACCAGGAGTGGCGAATATTGCTGGGTTCATTCGCGCCGCAAACTAATAAAAAACGGCCACGGAATACCGGTTGCCATTGTTGGTACTACCCGGGATGTTACCGATAACAAAGAGTTGGCATTTGAACTGGAAAAACAAAAAGAGCAATATCATTTTCTGGCACAAAGCGTGGGTCAGGTAATTTTTTCGGTAAATAAAACGGGGCTGCTAACGTTTGTGAGCAATGCATGGAACGATATGCTTGGCTACGACCAACGCGATGCAGTAGGTACCTCGCTACTTAAATATTTAGCCGATGCTGAATGCAGGATGTGCGAGGAAAAATTCGGGAATTTATTAACAGGTGTTACAGACCTGGTAGATGAGGAAGTTCAGTTGCGCCATAAAAACGGCCATATTTTTTGGGTGCGCCTTCTGGCGAAAAATACAAGAGATCAGCGGGGAAGCGTATCCGGTATTTTTGGCAGCATCGAGAACATCAATAGTAAGCACAATACTGAATTATTACTGCACGAAAGCAATGAAAAGCTTAACACCATACTCAACAGTAGCAAGGAGATCATCCTAACCATCGACCTTGAAAAAAATCATATTGAAAATGTAAACGAAGCCATTTCCATACTCGGTTATAAGCCCGAAGAATGGATTGGGCAGAATTATAAATCGTGGACAGGTGAGCGCCGGCAAAAGTTTCATGAGCTAATGAAGCTGGCTGTTAAAAGCGAGTTGCAAGTAAGCAACCAGCAAATTGCCTTCTCCAACAAAACCAATACGGAGGTTATTCCGTTTGAATTTTCCACTTCGATTTTCACTTTTAAAAATACACGCTACCTGCTTTGTGTGTTGAGGGATGTAAGGGAACGAATGCAATACGAGCAAAACCTGAAACGCATTTCTAACCAGCTTACCCACCTCATCAACAACATTGAAGATGTTTATGCCATTTATGATATAAAGGCGCAGCGGTTCGACTTTGTAAGTAATAACGTGGAAACGTTGTACGAATGCAGTAAAGAGGATTTTATAAGCCACGGAATGTTTTGGGTGGATATGATCCATGGCGAGGATATGGTGGAGGTTGAAAAAACTATTTCGTCGATAATAGAACTAAAAGGAAAGGGTGAATTCTTTTACCGCATTAATACCAGTAACGGTCAAACTAAACTGGTGCTCGAAAAGGTAACACTGGGAAAAGATAAGGAAGGCTTACCCGATAAACTCTACATTGTAAAAACCGATTATACCCAGGTAAGAAAAGCGGAACAATCGCTGATTGAATCCGAAAAAAAGTTTCGTTTTATTTCTGAAAACCTAAGCGACTTTATATCCATTCACGATCCCGATTGGAATTTTGCTTACGCATCTCCTTCAATAAAAAACATTCTTGGCTATGAAACCGAAGAAATTTTAGGGCGTGGCGCATTCGATCTTGTACACCCCGATGACCTGCTTCATACCATGGATGAGGCTTTTGAGCCGGTAGTGCTGGCAAAAAAAGAAACCCGGTTTCGTTACCGGATGAGGGCAAAAGATGGCGAATACAAATGGGTGGAAACGTACTCTAAGCCTGTTATCAATTCTACCGGCGAAGTGTCATCCATCATTGGTTCCACACGCGATGTAACCGACCAGGTAGATGCCGAAAACAGGCTAAAGGCAAGCGAAGAGGTGTACCGGCTATTGTCCGAAAACAGCAGTGATGTGATTGCTATTCACAACCTGGAGGGCATTTACACCTATATTTCGCCATCGTGTAAACAAGTGTTTGGATATGAGCCAAACGAAATGATAGGCAAGCACCCCAATGATATTATTGCGTTAGACGATGAAAGCCGTGCCATAGCGATACACAATTTGAACGAGGTGCTAACCCTAAAGGAACCGAGAAAATTTATCCGAAGAATTATTACTAAAAACGGCGAAAGGAAATTTATTGAAGTTTGGATACAGCCTATCATCAAAAACGATACGCTGATTGCGTTACAAGCTGCGAGCCGCGATGTTACCGAACGCGAAAAATTATTGGTTGAACTGGAGCACTCGCTGGCAAAGGAAAAGGAGTTGAATGAACTGCGCTCCATGTTTGTTTCTACAGCATCGCATCAATTTCGCACACCGCTTACAGTTATACAGTCGGGTGTTGAAATAATGGAGCTTTATTTGGAAGACCTGCCTAAAGAAAAACAAAAACCGTTTCAAAGGCAGTTTACTAAAATTCAGGAGGAAATTGAACGTCTTCATTACCTGATGAGCGATATATTGTTGTTAGGCAGGGCAAATGCCGCACGTACACCTTTCAACCCCAAAAGTACCGACCTCACCAGGTTTTGTGCCGATATCATCGAGAATAAATACAATAACCGTTATGCAAAAGAACGGAGGGTGATACTCTCCGTAAAGGGTGAGGTTGAAAAAACCGACATAGATCAATCGCTGATGGGACATGCTATCGAAAACATAATCAGCAACGCCTACAAGTATTCTACCGAAGGAAACCTTGATTTGGAAATTGATTTTCGCGACACCGTTGTACAAATTGCTATTTCGGATAAAGGGATCGGGATACCAGATGAGGACCTGAAAAACCTGTTTCAGCCCTTTTACCGCGCAACCAATACCGAGGAGATTGAAGGTACCGGGCTTGGCCTAGCCATAGTAAAGGAGTTTGTAGACAAGCACAAGGGTAAAATTTTTGTTACCAGCATTTTAAATAAAGGCACTACAGTTAGCGTTATACTACCCATAAAGCAAAATCCAAGGTAAATATGGAACACCAAATTCGTATCCTGGTTATAGAGGATGAAAAAAACATCCGGGAAAATATAGAAGAGCTATTAGAAGCAAAGCAATACGTGGTACGTACCGCCCACAACGGCAAACAAGGTGTTTTAGAAGCAATTGACTTTAGACCTCACCTTATTGTTTGTGATGTAATGATGCCCAAAATGGATGGCTTTAAGGTATTGGAATACATACGTAAAACGGCAATCGTACAAAATACACCCTTCATTTTTTTAACGGCCAGGGTTGATAAATCGGATATACGCCAGGGTATGGAACTGGGTGCCGACGACTATCTTACCAAACCATTTACCTCCAAAGAACTATTAAGAGCTATTGAAACCCGGTTAAAAAGGCAACAGAAGGTTGTGGGTGAATATGCTAAAGTGAAACATGAGTTGGATACTACCGTGTTTGCTTCCTACTACCATGAATTTAATACACCGCTGCATGGCATTTTGGGTGGTTTGAACTTATTGATTAATGCAAGAGATACTTTTACAGAAAAGCAGGTGCACGATTTGCTGGCATCCATTCATAAATCGGGTTTGCGTTTAAATCACTCCCTTGCAAACCTCATGTTGTTTGAAGAAATTAAGCGGGCTGAAGTTTACCCCGAATTACTTTCCATGTTCTCCAATGGTGTTTGTAAACCAACATGGGTGCAAAAAGTAAAGAGCGAATTGCAAACAATGAGTAAAGAAATTTACAATCGTGTAGCCGACCTTGATATTAAATTAGAGCCCGTTGAAATAAGAATTAACCAGGACTATTTACAGAGAGCCATACTGGAACTGGTTGATAACGCACTTAAGTTTTCAAAAGCCGGCGAGTTGGTAAAGGTTACCGGCTTTATACGCGATGAGGAGTATGTCATTGAAGTATCGGATATGGGTCGCGGCTTTGTTTTGGAAAGCCTGGACGACATCGCTCCATTCAAACAATTTAACCGAAAGAAATTTGAACAACAGGGTCTGGGTATTGGGCTTTACCTCGTAAAACGAATTGTAGACTTCAACCAGGGCGAACTAAAAATTGTTTCGCTGGAGAGTGAAGGAACCAGGGTGACGATAAACCTGCCCATTGCACAGGAGCTTGCCTATTCCCATTTTAGCGAACAGTTGCAGGAAGCATAGTGCTACCAGAAATTTTTACAACTCTTCAATCATATTATTATTGCTTTTGAAAGCGCCGGCAATTACCGGTGCTTTGCATTTTACCCAAGCCTTTATTTGTTTTTGTACGAATTATTTAATAGCGTAACGGAATTTTAATTCGTTCTCTCCTATTGCCTTCAGCAAACCTTTATCAGATCGTGTTTTAATTAGGCACAAACATTTTAAAAAACTATTGTAGCCAGGGATCTTTTTTTTTGCAGCCTTTGCCTTTAAACTTTCTCTACAGCAAACACTAAAATATACACGCATTTACAAGTATATTTAAACAAACCTTTTTTACAATCCCACGTATTGCATTGTATCACCTCACCAAACTACCTTCATATGAAAACAAAGCTTACCCTCATCTTCGTTACATTATTGCTCACAATTGGCTTGCAGGCACAGATCCGTTATCTCAAAGCAAATTTGCAGGGCACACAGGAAGTGCCTGCAAACGGATCATCTGCTACCGGCATTACCATCATCAGGTATAACACTACTAATAAATTTTTAGAGCTGTGGGGCGACTACCAGGGGCTTACCGCTACGGCCACAGCTTCCCATATACATTCGCCCGGACCTGCTGGAACAAACGCCAGTGTTTTAATAACCCTTGCTCATACAGGCGGTACTACGGGTAACATTACCGGTACAGCTACCTTAACAGCAGCGCAGGAAACCGATTTGTTTGCTGGCAATATGTACGTGAATATTCACAATGCCAGTTTCCCCGGTGGCGAAATCAGGGGGCAGATCAGCAACACAACCAATGGGCAAACTGAATTGTTTAATGCTCGCTTACAAGGTGCCCAGGAAAATCCACCCAATGGCTCTACGGCTTCGGGCTATGCAAATATTTTATTGGATAAAACCCAGGATTCTGTTTTTATTACCGGGGGCTTTACCGGGCTAACCGCTGCAGCAAGCGCATCCCATATACATACCGGTGCCGCCAATGTAAACGGACCGGTTAAGATCAACTTAGTGGTTTCAGCAGCTACTTCCGGAACAGTACATATTGCCGCACCTATATTAGCCGCCGATGAAACCGAAATGTTGAACGGTAATACCTATGTAAACATTCACAACGCTACCTTTCCGGGTGGTGAAATACGCGGACAAGTAAACCAGTTTTCGCAGATGCGCTTTTTCCGCGCAACGTTACAGGCAAGCCAGGAGGTACCACCCAACGCCTCAACCGCAACTGGAATTGCCGTTGTGAAATATAATACCACCACCCGCTTTTTGGAGCTGACCGGTGACTACCAGAACACTACCGCCGCAGTTAATAACTCACATATCCATTCACCCGCAGCCCCCGGTTCTAATGCAAGCGTGTTAATCACCATCACCAACACTGGCGGAACATCAGGAACATTAACGGGTACGGCAACATTAACCCAGGCGCAGGAAACCGATCTTTTTAATGGAATGATGTATGTAAACGTACATACCACCGCCAACCCTGGCGGTGAAATTCGCGGGCAGCTTGGGTCGGCCTCTTCCGGTGAAACCTTATTCTTCAACGAAAACTTACAGGGCACACAGGAAGTGCCTTCCAATTCATCAACCGCTTCCGGAAGTGTGAATGTTATACTGGATAAATTAACGAATACTGTTTATCTCACAGGATTGTTTACCGGGTTAACTGCACCGGCAACCGCTGCACATATTCACCAGGAACGTGCCGGTGTAAATGGTTCGGTAGTAGTTACATTAAATGTAACCAATGCAACTTCGGGTACTGTTAACGGAACAGCTACAGTATCCCCGGCGTTTGCTGCTGAAATGGCCAACGGCAATACCTATGTAAATATTCATAATAGTTCGTTTTCCGGGGGCGAAATAAGGGGCCAATTAGCTAACCTTGTTTTACCCGTTAAACTTTCTTACTTCAATGGTTATAAAAACCAGCAGCAGGTTACGCTTGTTTGGGAATCGGCCCAGGAAATTAATGTTAGCAGGTATGAAGTGGAACAACAAAACATCGTTACAGGCAAATGGATGAATAAAGCAAATGTTGTTGCACGGGGCGGTACGGTAGTTACCAATTATAAGTACACCGATGCACCACTCAACTTTTCGAGCCCCTATGTTTTTTACCGGTTGAAGATGATTGATAAGGATGGTAAGTTTAATTATTCACAGGTTATCAAAATTAATTTCAGCAAATCAAAAGCGGAGTTATCCATACTTGTAAATCCTGTTTTGCGAGATGAGCTCCGGTTTACCATTACAGGTATTGCGGCAGATAAAAAGTTAATGGCATCGGTGGTGGATTACAATGGGCGAACCGTTATAAGCAGGGTTACCTCATCACTTACAAACAATGTACTACAGGTTGGTACGCTTGCAAAGGGTATGTATAAACTGGTTATCAGGGTTGATGACACCCTGCTTGAACAAAGCTTTATAAAATAGGTAAGGCTTGCTATGAATGAAGAGGCTATCGTGAAAACGGTAGCCTTTTTAATTTAACATCGCATTTCTGAAACAATATTCTTTGGGAGAGAAATTTCTTGCTTGATTAGGTGTCACCTCCTTATTTTTTGCCCGCAACAATTTCTTCCAATGCCCTTACAAGTTTGTCAACATCTTTTAACGACGTATAAACATGGGGTGTTATGCGCACGCAGCTTATGTTCTCCCAAACAATACTGGTTTGATGTATCTTGTATTTATCGAACAATGCATTGCCCAATTCTCCGGGCGTCATACCATCAACACTAACGCCGCAAATGGCGCACGAATAAGCTGGTTTTAAAGAGGTATGAATTTTTACTTTAGGTATTTCTTTCGCTTTGGTAGCCCAGTAATTTTTCAGGTAACGAATACGTTCTTCCTTGCGTTTGCTGCCAATGCCATTGTGAAAATTAATCGCTTCACCAATCCCCTGCTCTATCGGGAAGCTGCGTGTACCCAGTGTTTCAAACTTGCGGATGTCGGTGCTGCGCGGCTTATCGTTGCAGAGTAGCGGCCATATCTTTTCAATATGATCTTTCTTTATCCACAACATACCACTACCGATGGGAGCGCTTAAAAATTTGTGCAGGCTTGTACCGAAATAATCACACTCAAGGTCGGGTATTTTAAAATCGATAAGACCGAAAGAATGCGCGCCATCCACCAACACTTCCACTCCTTTTTTATGTGCCATGCCTGCTATTTTCTTTACCGGTAAAATTTGCCCTACCCAATTAATTACATGGGTTAGGTGAAGCAGTTTTGTTTTTGGGGTGATGGCATTTTCAAAAGCTTTTACTATTTCCTCATCGTTTTCTATGGGAAAGTTGAAGCTGATTTGCGTGTACTGAACTCCTTCCCTTGCAGCGCGTTGGCGCCAGGCGTTTATCATGTTCGGGTAATCCTGTTTGGTGCCGATCACCTCATCGCCTTTCGCAAGATCAAGTCCATAAATAACCGTGTTCAATGCCTCGGTTGCATTGCGGTTAATGGCAATTTCATTTGCATCTGTTCCAGCCAATTCAGCAAGCTTATCACGCAAAGGTTCCCTGCCCTGGTCAAGTATTCGCCACATAAAATACGAAGGCGCTTCGTTTGAAAATTTGTTATAGCGTTCCACCGCCTCCTGTACTACACGCGGCGAGGGACTCACGCCGCCATTATTCAGGTTGATGATATTGGGATTAACGGTAAACGCCTGTTGAATTACACTCCAATAATCTTCATCGGCTGCAGCTTGTTCAGGGTCCAGGTGGTTGATAAGCTGGTTTGCTTTTTCAACATCGGCCGCATACAATTGTTTAAAAAGACTGTTGGCGGAAAAAGCCCCGGCAACCAAACCTGCCTTTTGAAAAAACGAACGGCGCGATGTACTCATGACAGAAGTATTTGTTGCAGTTAAGGTAGATAAAAATGAAAGAAGGATTGAATGGAAAGGAATAATTGATACATCATTTCCCACCTATGGGTGGAGGAAAAGCATGTTATAGCTAAACTCACAGAAAGGTTTTAATGTGTGTGTTCAAAAGTATTTTAGGCTGATTTTGTTAGTGCAAAAGATTATAGAAAATAAATGCACGACCTCCCTCTCCTTCGGAGAGGTACCGAGGGTGAGGTCATGAAAGCAGCATGTCTAATTATTTGAAACGCATCTTTCAAAACCTTATTCCCACTTTAAGCAGGCACGATTTGTTTGGTAGCTTCGCAGCAACATATGCCCGGACATTTTATAAAACATAATAACTCCACCTTACACTACCGCGTTTTTGGTAACGGCCCCAAACTGCTGTTTTGCTTTCATGGCTATGGCAGGGATAGTTATACGTTTGAATTTCTTTCAAAGCAATTGGGCGGCCGGTACAAATTGGTAGCATTGGATGCCCCGCACCATGGCCACACACAATGGGACGACCCTGAGTTTCATCCAAAAGATCTGGTAACGCTGGTTGACAAAATAAGGGCGCTCCTGCAGGTGGCTAATGAAAAGATATCGTTGCTTGGTTTTAGCATGGGGGGTAGAATTGCATTGCATCTTTTGCAAATCATTCCATCGCAAATTGAAAGAATTGTATTGCTTGCGCCCGATGGATTACGAACCAGATCGTGGCTTTGGCTTACTACGCATACATGGGCAGGCAGCCGTCTTTTCGATTACACGGTACATCACCCCAACTGGTTTTTACGTTTAACCCGTTTTTTGCAACGGCGGGGAACCATCACCAAAAACGTTTCGAACTTTGTACACTATTACTTAGAAGACCAGGAGGAACGCATGAGGTTATATGGCAGGTGGATCATCATGAAAAAATTTAAACCACACTCATCCTCTTTAAAAAAAATAATTGCAAAACATAACATTAAAGTGCGCATGTTGTTTGGCAGTTACGACCGTATTATACATTATGCCAGCGGTCAACAATTTTTAAAACGCATAGAAGAATATGCAACCGTAAGGATTGTTGAAGCCGGGCACGACCTGCTGCGAGACTGGCATGGAGCAACCATAGCCGAATTGTTTAATGACTAAATGTTGTTTTCTTTGCCGCACATGTCGTTAGCCCTGCTGATACTTATTATAATTTTACTGGGTGGCTATGCCACGTTGATTGAAAACTACCGTCGCTGGTTTTTAGAAGTGAAACCTTTTAACTTGCCGGCTGCACCTTTGCCAACTATTTTTTTTTCCATCATTATTCCTGCCCGGAATGAAGAAGACCAGATATCGGCATGTCTCTCGTCTGTGCTCAATCAAAACTACCCGCAGCATCTTTACGAGGTCATTATCATTAACGACCATAGCACCGATTCTACTGTAAGCATCATTCAACAGTTTCAGCAACAAAACATCCATTTAAAACTCGTACACCTCGCAGACCTGATACAGGGTGAATTATTGAACTCCTACAAAAAGAAGGCAATAGAAAAAGCCATTCAACATGCCAGGGGTGAGTGGATTGTGACTACCGATGCGGACTGCATAGTAAAACCAAACTGGCTGTTATCCTTCGATGGGTTTATAAAAGAGCGTGACGCTTTGTTTGTTGCTGCGCCTGTGAAATTCATCAATACCAACTCATTTGTATCCATCTTTCAGGTGCTTGATTTTATGAGCTTGCAGGGTATCACTGCGGCCTCTGTAAACAACCGTTTTCATAGCATGTGCAACGGTGCAAACCTTGCTTACAATAAAGCGGTGTTTAACCAGGTTGGTGGCTTTGCCGGAGTGGAGGATTTAGCCAGCGGCGACGATATGCTGCTGATGTATAAAGTGTATTTAAAATATCCGCGCAAGGTTCGCTTTCTTTTATCGCCGGAGGTTATTACTCAAACGCTGCCTATGCCTAACTGGAAAAGTTTTTTGAACCAACGCGTCCGCTGGGCAAGTAAGGCAGAAAGCTATGAGGATAAACGAATTTTCTGGGTACTGGTATCGGTTTACCTCTTCAATGTTTCGTTGATTTTGTTACCCTTAACGGCGCTTTGGTACCCGGTTGCCATTTGGTATTGGGTAATATTAATAGGCAGTAAAACCATTATTGAACTCAGGTTTATGATGCCTGTTGCCAGGTTTTTTGGGGAAGAAAAATTGCTCACCTGGTTCCCGGTAATGCAACCTTTTCATATTGTGTATACAGTGGTTGCGGGATGGCTTGGTAAATTCGGTAGCTATAAATGGAAGGGTAGGAAGGTGAAGTAAAGCCGGTTTTGAGCAGTTGGTGGAGGATGGGTTTAGTAGTTGATAAGTTTGCAAGTGTACTAGTTCACGGGTTCGGGAAGTATAAATTTTCAATTCAATTTTACATCACTTAATGCATCATTCAACTTATTCGCAGGCCTTTTGGAAACGGCTCCGCAAAAACAAGGGGGCAGTGTTTGGGTTGATCATTATTGTTGCTTCTTTGTTATTGGCCATATTCGCTTATTTCATCGCCCCCGATAAAACACCAAATGCAAATAGAATGACTGTGGAAATAGGCGGGGAGAAGCCAGGCTTTAAAATGCAGTTTTTAAAGTTGAAGAAAGAAAGGTTTGTAGAACACACCTCTTTTTTTGCTCGCCTTATTAATGGAACTGAAGATGCTTATAATTACTTACCCATCACCTCTTATTCCATTTCCGGCGACAGCATCATTGTTCAAAAATATATTGATGAAGGCATTACCGAAAGGCAGTCGTACTACAAGAGTCAATCAACAAACCAACCTGTCAGCCAATCAACCTACCTGGTGGGTACTGATAAATTTGGAAGAGATATTCTCAGCCGTTTGATAGTTGGCATAAGGGTAAGCCTGAGCGTTGGGTTGATAGCCGTTACTATATCGCTTACCATTGGAATTTTGTTTGGCGCACTTGCAGGTTATTTCAGGGGTTGGGTTGATGATGTGATCATGTGGTTCATCAACGTAATATGGAGCATACCCACGTTGCTACTGGTGTTTGCTATAACGCTCATGCTTGGCAAAGGATTTTGGCAGGTGTTTATTGCTGTGGGTTTAACCATGTGGGTAAACGTTGCACGCCTGGTGCGTGGGCAGGTGCTTGCCGTTAGAGAACTTGAATACATTGAAGCAACCAGGGCTCTGGGATTTTCGCATAGCCGAACCATCTTCAAACACATTTTACCAAACATACTCGGACCGGTAATGGTGATTGCCGCAAGCAACTTTGCCTCCGCCATTGTAATTGAGGCTGGGCTTAGCTTTTTAGGCGTAGGTGTTCAACCACCGCAACCAAGCTGGGGGCTGATGATCAAGGAGAACTACAACTTCATCATCACCCACAACCCCATGCTTGCACTGGCACCCGGTATTGCAATTATGTTGCTCGTTCTTGCATTTAATCTTTTAGGTAATGGCTTACGTGATGCATTGAATGTGCGGGGTAAATTATAAAGCCTCCTCTGCGCTTCCTCCTAAACTCCTTTCTCTGCGGTAAAAAAAGCCGCTTCAAATGAAATATTACTTGCCCGCCATTTGCTTCTTTTCCATCGAAAGCTTCTCCCCCAACACAATCAGCAATCCGAGGCTTAACCAAAACAGGCTTCCAATCTTATCGGTTTCAATTAAGTCGCTCATAAAAATCAAACACCCGATCATTATCAATACAACGCCAATACATAAAGCAATGAGTTTGTAAAACCGGTCGTTTAGAGCATGGTATAATTTTTCGCTGTAAACGATCATCCCAAAAAAAAGAAGGCAAAAAAACAGTAGCCCCGGCAAGCCTTGCTCAAGCGCTGTTAGTAAAAAGTAGTTATGAACCGATGAGTGTTCCGGGTTATTGCTTACCCATGTTTTAAAAGGGCTCATTGCATACGGCTTATAATATTGATAGAAGTTATTCGGTCCAAAGCCGGTAGCCGGTTTTTCGGCTATCATGTTTACGGCAGCAGACCAGCGGTAAAAACGTTCCGCATTGGAAACATCTTTTAGCTGCACTGTTGCGGCAAGATGGTCGGCAATGTCCTGGTGAAAAATGGTTGTATTGTAATCATTGGCAAAACGTAAAAACCGGTTGTTGTTCATCAACAGAGTTATAATGGCAAACAAACAAACTATGCCTGCGCCAATCATCCAGCGAGTAAGTCTTTTTTTTATCAGCCATACACCAATAGCTCCGGCAATTAAAGCAACCCAGGCGCCCCTTGAATAGGCGAGTACTATAGCAATGAACCCTGCCAATAGCCCAAGTTGTAGCCAAAGCCGGTATTTGTTTTCTTTTGGCGTTAATGCATTCATGGTGGTAGCCACTGCAAGCAGGCAAACTAACATTGCTGCGTAGTTAACATGGTTGCGAAAAAAGGGAGACAAGATGTTCTTTATTCCTTCAAAAGAAAAATTGTAATAAGCATGGCGTGCCAGTGTTTGGAGTACCACAAACAACATGGGTATCAACAATAACAACCCAAGTCTTTTAAACGATTTTTTGCTGGTAAATAACATGGAAGGCAATATCACAAAGGGTACAATGAACCACGATTTAGCCAATATAAATTTTATAGATAACCATGCATCCATTGAATAAACACAGGCAACGGCTAACCATACAACAAGCAGTACCAGCAGCCAACTCAGCGGATGAGCCATTACATTACGTGGAAAGGCTTCAGGCTGATGAATAACTTTTACAATGAACAAGCCTGTAAGCAGCATCATCAGTATTTCATCGGGCACATCCATGCCCAGGGCTTCCGTAAAATTTATTTCGGTTGATAGCGGGAGTAAAGCCAGTAAGGCATAGTATAACCAATCGGTTTTGTAAATACAAACAAACAATAACAGAGGTGTAAACAGGATAATGAAGGGAACTGCAATTAACAAAGTTTGGTTGAACCATAAAGCGGAAAAGCCAAACAGCATAAAAACCAAAGCCAGGGCTGTAAAGTTTTTAAGGAAGGTTCCGGTTATCATCAACTGGTAGTTTTTCTATCGACTAATAAAGCAGCGCAAATACCAAAAAACAAAGCCAGTAAAAAGGCAGAAATTAAGGTCATTAATTTATCGGGCTTTGCAGCTTTTGCAGCGGGGTAAGCCTTTTCCAGTATAATTAAGGCAGGTATTGTATTGGCACTTGCCAGTTGTATTTCGTTGGCTGCTTTACGATATTGCTGAATACTGTTTAGAAGCCCTTCTTTTTTTGCCATGGCAATTGGGCCACCGCTATCCAATAAAAGCCTGTGTTCATCTTCCATTTGAGCAATTGCATTGTGTAGGGTTTCTATCGATCGTTTATAATCACTCCTCCATACTTCCGCCAGCAAGTTTTCAATTATTTGCATCATACGGTTAGCCATATCCGCCGCTAAACGGTTGCCCTTATTCCATACCATTATTCGTAATTGGTTAAGTTCCGTTTTTTGAACAGTGACATCTTCTTTCAGATCGTGCACTGCATTTTTTTGTTTTAAACTGCTATCACCTTTCACCTGGTAGTAAGTGGTAAGATCAAATTCATCGACCAGTGTTTTGTAAATGGTGTCGAGCCTTGCAACACCATAAAGGCGGTCGAGGTCTTCGCTGGTGCCAAAGTTTGAATACAGCAATTGGATGTTTGTATTAAACATCCTGGCTTTATCTGCGAGCGAAGGATTGGTTGCAACCGCCACAACTTCCGCTTTGTATTTTTTAGGAAGAATAAAAAATAGGATTAGTGTGGTTAGTGCCAATACAATTGCTACAAAAAAAGCAATGGGCTTCCATCGGTTACGCACAACGGCTGCAGTGTCGTGCAGGTTGAATAATGAAGTGGAATGGTGCATGCTAAAAAAGTTGTTATCAATCTTATTGGTTACTTACTACAACATTCCTGCTGAAGCTTTCCTGCAGCGAGATGAAAGTTTCGGTCCTTTCTATCCCTTTTATTTTTTGCAATTCGTCGTGTAAAACAAAGCGAAGTTGATTAATGTCCTTACAAACTATCTCAGCAAACATGCTGTAGTTGCCGGTTGTATAGTTCAGTCGAACGATCTGTGGAATTTTATGAAGTTCTTTTACCACGATATCATACAGCGAACTTTTTTCAAGATAAATGCCAATGAAGGCAATTACATCATAACCCAAAGCCTTCAAATCAACATTCATACGGGTACCTTTAACAATGCCAGCTTCCTGTAACTTTTTTATACGTACATGAATGGTGCCGCCTGAAACGAATAACTTTTTGCCCAGTTCAGCATAGGAAATTTCTGCTGTTTCCATCATTTCCGAAATGATCTGGTGATCAAGTTTGTCAAGATTTAATTTTGCCGCCATAACTTTCTGTTTATTTCGAATTATTCCAACATAATTTACAAATAGATAAACAATTTCAAAACTTTCAAAATTTATCTTGAAATATTTCCAACTAATGGGATAGTTTTCCTAATATTGCTCTATCAAGATCATTGAACAGGCATAGCCTGATACTGTGGGGTGATGAAATTTTTGGCAGACATGCCCTCTTGTCTCGGGGGTGAGGATCACAGGATAAACGTAGTGTAGAGCCGTTTAGGTAGCAATACCCGAACGACCAGGGTCGACCACTGAACTTTGCGCTATAGCTAACTGCCTCGTGGAGGTTCGACCCCTCCCCCTACAGCTTTACAAGCCCGCAATAAACATTCATTGTTTTTTGCGGGCTTTTTTGTTTTCAAAGTGGTCGAAAGCATCACAGCTCCTCCAGTGTTCATCAGGCTCTTCTTAATTAAGGAAAGGCATATTTAAATTTAGTGCCTTAAACTTTAATAAGAAGGTCAAAGTAAATCATGTGTATGTTGAAGAATTCAGAGATTGATTGTTTTGAAAAAGTAAATGGTGGGGAAGGACTTTTCATCTTCCTGTTAAATAAATTAAGTTGGGTATTGATCTCCAATCAAATCAACTACTCTTTTTTTTCACCGCTATCTTTTTCGCTGCCTTTTTAACTGGCACGCAATTAGGCACGAGTTTGCCTTTTTTTGTTTTCATGCCTATTTTCTCGTAACCATCCCAACAAGGATTGGATTTGCTTTTTGCTGCGCTTTTTTTTACCGCTTTTTTAGTTGTTGCCATATTTTAATTACGAATTATATCGCGATTGGTTTTGTGATTTCGGGAGGCATCTTCCGGGATTTGAACCAATCATTTTAAAACATTTTGTGGGAGCGGATATGGCTGTGAATTATATTTCTCGCTGTTTTTTTAATGAAGAGATTACTTCATTATTAAATTGTTTCCTGTTTGGTAAATGGATTAAAACCTCTGCCACCTGTGAGCACGCCGTAAACTTTGGGGAATGTTTTTCGAAGTAACCATCCCACTGCAATACAAAATGCAATAAGCAATAGGGGTAGAAATATGAACGTAACCATGCGATAGTGCCTGAAGTTATTGACCAGGCTAAAAAAAGGATCGATCAGGTAAGTGACCAATGGAACATGCAATGCATAAATCATAAACGAGAAAGCGCTTAAACCAATAAACCACTTCCTGCGCATGAAGTAACGAACGAGGCGGTCGCATCCAAACCAAACAACGGCTAAGCCGGTAAATACTACAAGCTTGTGCAATAAAATTAGCATTGGAAAAACGGAGGTACCTATTGAATGAAGTCCTTTAAATGCCAGCCACGTTTTTGCCGCGGCAGCAGTAATAAAAACGATCGCACATACCGGGAGATTTAACCAATGCGGCGGATGCTCAATATCCAATTGCTTTTTGCAAAGCCATATGCCGAGGGTGAAAAACAACAATCCCTCCCCTTCAATTAAAACAATGCCGAAGGTAGACAGCCACATTAAAGTGAAAACGGTAAACAATACAACCGGCATTTTTGAAATGCCTTTCAGCAAAAGCGGATATAATAAATTGTACACGAAAAGGCACCGTAAAAACCAAAGTTGATAACTGGTTGGCCACAACACTGCGCTAACCCAGTTGCCAAAAGTATAGGTTTCAAATGGTTTGTTTACCGGCTGCAGCCGTGTTTGATAAACTGCTTCGCGGGTAGCACTCCATTGCGATAATACTACTGCTATCAGTAAACCAATAATGCTCCAAATAAAATAAGGTAACAGCACTGTACGTAAGCGCTTTCGGATGCGCACCTTGTGTGGCTGGTCGTCGTGTAGTGCAAACAGGTAACCCGAAATAATAAACAGCATCGGTATCCGGAAACGAAAAATTCCATTAGCAAAAAAGTATTGTGCAAAGGCATTGGCGCTCATAGCTTCTTCTACCGGCGTAAAAGGTTGCAGGTAACGGTTGTTAAGGTTGTAGCCATGCACAAATACCAACAGCACCATGCTGATAAAACTGTAAAACCGGAATTTTTTTGAAAGAAATGGATTCATCAATGCAGGATAGTCGGTGATATTTTGAAAACAGGAATGAAGTATTTGGTGGTATGAAAATACAGGCAAATAATATACGATCAGGACCGCCGGTCACTTTATATCAACAAAATTAAAGCTGAAAAATACAGTTGGCGTCGGCGCGAATAATCCATTGTAAAAGCAATTGAGTTAAAATACAAATTCATTGTGCTGCATAGCAACAAACAGTTGCACCGTTTTTTTGAAGCAGTATTGGTTCTATGTTTTTAAAAGCAAATGGAGTAATTTGTTTTAACAGAACGGAGTGTGCCAAAGCTGCCTCCTCCACTTTTACCGGCATCAAAAAATTGTAATGGCTTCCAATAGTAAGCAATACCATCAACCTGAAAACAGTTTACCATGCAGATAACAAGGCTGCTTGCAAAAGGTTTGAGCGATCATGATCAGCAAGGGTTGCAACAGGAAAAGTCCGCAATATTAAATCGAATTGGAAGGTACACGGCTTCTCTTCAACAGGCGCTGCAAAATGGTTATTCAAACGCAGACGTGGCTGCACATGTAATGCTGGAAGTGGAAGAGGTAATGCAAAAGAGCGTTCAATGGAATCTTATAAAATGCTGCAAAGGTTGCGGCTTTTGCTGCAATGTAAATGTGGAGATGACCGAAGCGGAAGCCGAAGTGATCATAAAATATTGCCGCGAAAAAAACATACCCATCAATACCGAAATACTATTGGAGCAATTAAACCTCACCAGCAACGAACGACCTTTTCATAAACATTCGCGTTGTGTTTTTTTGGATGATAACGATGCCTGCAAAATTTACGAAGCACGACCGGTCAACTGCCGGAAACATCTTTCGCAAACCGATCCGGATTTTTGTAACAATGCAAAACACGCAGAAGGAAATGTCGGAATCAACTTCGAGATCAACACGGAAATTCTCGTTTCTGCCTTTGGTAATTTGGGTATGAAACAAGGAACAATGGCTGAAATGATACTCGCTAAACTGCCAGCAGATACTACTACCATTCTTTAGTACAGCAAATGTTTTCTTGACCGGGTGGACATACCAGTATATAATAACCCATTTTGAAGCCAAATAAAAAAATAATGAACGCACTACCAACCCTGGAGAACAATGGTAATGTTTGCCTGAAGCCCTTACACCTTTTTATACAGGAAAGCCAGGTGTGCGGTATAGGTGTTTTCAGCGATATAGATTTTCTACCGGGAGATTTGATTGAATGTTGCCCGCTTTTATTGTTTGCTGAAAACGATATGGATTTTCTACAGTTTACCAACCTTTATCATTACCATTCTTTAAAGGATAAAGCATATACTGCGGGAATGCTGGCGCTTGGTTTCGGTTGCATTTACAACCACGGTGCGCCATCCAATGCAATGTACTCGCTGGATATAGAAAAGAAAACCATGAATATAACAGCAGTTAGTAGTATTAAAGCTGGTGATGAAATAACCATCAATTACCATGGTATGTTTAACGATGTTTCGCCGATCATTTTTGCAACTAAAAATGAAACCTATGAGTTTTCCGTTAATCTATTCTAACGATGCCGGTAATAAAGGACGCGGAGTTTTTGCAGGTGTCAAAATAAGCGAAAACACCTTAATTGAAACCTGCCCGGTCATAGTCATTTCTTCCGGTGCGGAGATCAATCTTATAGCCTGCACCTCCCTGTTAAACTATGCTTTCAGGTGGAACAATGAGACAGATGCTATCATGGTAGCGCTTGGTTTCGGGTCGTTGTATAATCACTCATCTAACCACAATGCTTGTTATAAAATGAATACGGAAAAGGAAAGCCTGGACATCATAGCTTTAACGCCAATTGAAGCAGGCGAGGAGATCACTATTAATTACATGGCGCTTTCCGATAAGGATGAAGCCTCCTGGTTTAAAGACCGTGGTATTGCGTATGTGGAGTGAAACATGTGTACGGGTTGCACCTAAGCGATGGCCATTTTTTTCATTTATGGGGAAGGCTTTCAGGAGTTTTATGATAGCTGAAAAATAATGTTTTCATTTCCTTTTTTTATTAGCCAAAGCCATAACGCCTACATTTGTTAATGAACAGCCTCGGACCTTTTCAACTAAACACCATTGTTCAGGGCGATTGCATTGAACTATTAAAAAAGCTGCCC
>JANPIA010000226.1:0-1678 GCA_031424735.1 Segetibacter sp. | reverse complement strand
ATGAAAAAAGGTTGCCCATAACAAACCAGTCATTCGCATAGTGAAAGCGTTGCCTGCTACAAACTTAGCCTGCCCTACATAGTAACCCATCAACACACCAAATGCCGCATGTGCGGGCACGCTCATAAACATGCGGGCAATGCCGGTGCCGGCACCATGTTGTAAAACATATCCCACATTTTCAATGGTGGCAAAGCCCATGCTAACCATTACGCCGTACACAATTCCATCCAACGGTTCATCAAAAGCTTTTTTCTGGTACGCATAGGTTCGCAGCATAAAATATTTGCAACCTTCTTCCACCAAAGCCACCACCACAAATGCGCTTACCACGGTATGCACCAAACCAACTTCCAGGTAATTGTTCAAAATTTTAGCGCCATAAATTTCAAGGTAAACAGCCGGTATAGCGCTTAATACGCCCAGTATAAAACAAACCATCAGGTACTTCAATGGTTCACGATTGTAACGGTCCTTTAAATAAATAAACAGCATAATGGCCAATCCCGGTGCTATTGCCAGCGCTAAAAGATTCATAAGTCGCCCGTTTTAATTTGAATGCCGAAACTACAATTGTTACCAGCGTTTTTTAGGGTTAGTAATAATTTTTTGGATACGGTCGTAGCAACTTTGTGCGGCTTTGCTTGCGTCGCTCCCTTGTACATTCTATCTTCATTCAGTATTTATAAAAATGCTCGCAAAACCAAATTATGGAAACTGCCGTTCAACAATTCCTGCTTAAACTCCCCAACGAAAAACGGGAGCCTGCAATGTTTATTCGGGAGTTGGTGCTATCCGCAAATAAAGAAATAACAGACTCCATTAAATGGAGGCAGCTAGCATTCTCCTACAAAAAAACCAGCTTTGCATTTGTTTATACCTATGCAACGGTCAACTATATTAACCTCGGTTTTTTTAAAGCTGTAGAACTTTCCGACCCCCAAAATTTATTTGAAGGAACTGGCAAAGGAATGCGCCATATAAAGATCAGAACGATTAAAGAAATACCCATTGCCCAGGTAAAGAAATGGGTGAAAGAAGCGATATCACTATTGCAGGTTAAGTGAATTGCTCCGCTCCGGTTTTGCAATCGAATGCAACGTATACTCCCGGTTAAATAGTAGGCGAGTTACAAATTTGCCAAACTTTCTTCCAACACCCTGATACGTGCCTCCGCATCCGCCTGTTTCTTTTTTTCAAGCTCTACTACTTCCGCCTTCGCATTGTTTACAAACTTCTCGTTCAATAATTTTCTCGACACACTTTCCAAAAACTTTTGCTGGTGTTCAAGGTCTTTAGCTAACTCAGCACGCAATGTTTCTTTGTCAAGCTTTTGCTCCGTTTCTATGTAGAACTTGTCGGTTTGTACCGCCACAACAATCGTGTTGGCAATGCTATCGGTGGTGTAGGCTATGGTCTCTGCATTTACCTGCTTGGCGAGAATGTTCTCTATAGCTTTATAGCTGCGCTGTGCAGCCGCTTGTATATGCAGCTTGATGGTTTCTTTAGGCTTTAACTGGTTCTTATTTCGTGCATCGCGTAAAGCGCTGATAACCTCTTTCAATAGCTCCCCATCTTCCAATATCTTTTTATCTGCGGCTACAATAGGCGCGAACTGCTTTACACAAATATCATCGTCCCTATCGCGAAGCAAATGATAAATTTCTTCTGTAATAAA
>JANPIA010000225.1:0-1953 GCA_031424735.1 Segetibacter sp. | reverse complement strand
GAAGCTCAGAAAGTGGAAAGGACGTTGCGTGGTTTAGGCATGAATAAACAGGTGGACAATGCGATACTGTCTATGAACCGTGCAGCTGAAGATGCAGCAAAGGATGCAGTGCCTATTATTATCAATGCCATAAAAGGAATGAGCTTCCAGGATGCCCTTGGAATTTTGAAAGGCGGTGATTATGCAGCTACCAACTACTTAAAAGGCAAAACAACAATCTCATTATCCGACGCCTTCCGCCCGGTTATTGAAAGCTCATTGAAGAAGGTGAACGCTACAAAATATTGGGATGCCGTATTTACCAGCTATAATAAATTCAGTAATGAAAAAGTAAATACAGACCTTGTTCAGTATGTTACAGAGAAAGCACTTGCAGGAATATTTTTGCAGCTGGGGAACGAGGAACAGAAAATAAGGAAAGATCCCATGGCCCGAACATCTGAGATTTTAAGAAAGGTTTTCAGCAATTAAATTAAGTATCTGAACACAGCGCCAATGTGATGGCAGGAGCACAAACTAATTGTGTTCAGAAGGCTACCCCAAATGAAACCCCTGTTCTGATTCCTGGCAAGGCTCCATTAAAGTTGGCGGTTACGGTTCTGTTACTGTTGTCCACCATTACATCAGTATTATTTTTTAGGAAAGGAAACTGTTTTACAAAATCAACGATATCCCTTCGGGCATCTTCTGCCTCCAGTGGTGTCCAGGGGAATACCGAGCCGCCTTCACTTGCCCTGAATTTATTTGAGGACGAATTTAATTCAGGCCCGAGGAAGAAGAGGTCGATTATAAATCGCTTTCTTATGATGAACTGTGCACCCAACTGAGCGCCTACACCTGCACCGTTATAGTTATTTAAAAAATTCATCTTAACAGGCCTGTAATGCAAACTGCTGCTTGCAGAACCATCGCTGGTATGATGGACATATTTGAAATAAGGTTCAAAGTATAATCCTTTCATATGTTTCTTTGAAAAGTACATACGGTAGCCTGCTAAAAATGAAGTGGCTCTCATTTCAAAGTCTGCATCATCGCCTTCGTATTGAAAACTATGCGTGGCTTTTACAGGTATTCCTATTTTAACCGTTAAAGAACTTTTACCACCAAAATTATATTCGCCTGCAAAGCTCAGGCTGCCCATCACTAAACCAGTTGGTGCCCATTTAACTGTAAGATTAGTACCTGAAGGCTTTACATCTTGTCCGTGGGCGTAAGATATCAGTAGTAAACAAAGGGAAAAAAGAACGGTGTTTTTCATAGACAAGTTATAAAGAAGCAACTCTATATAAGAGATCAAAATACGCATCATTAAGCTGCTCCGCCTTTTTATTTCTTTTAAAGAAAAGCCCATCAGATTGATGGGCCCTTCTTTTAAAAGTATACTGTTACAGGTGTATTGCTTCGCCATAAGCAACCTCTATGGCGTCTTTGATGCTTTCACTAATGGTTGGATGCGGGTGAATACTATTGAGCACTTCATGATAGGTAGTTTCCAATTTACGGGCTACTACCGTTTCTGCAATCAGCTCGGTTACATTATAACCAATCATGTGCGTGCCCAGCCATTCACCATATTTGGCATCGAATATCACCTTTACAAATCCTTCCGGGTGACCTGCTGCAACTGCCTTACCCGATGGGCTTAAAGGGAACTTACCTACTTTAATTTCATAACCAGCATCCTTTGCCTGCTTCTCGGTTAAGCCCACAGAAGCTACCTCGGGAGAGCAATACGTACATCCCGGTACATTACCGTAATCAAGTGCTTCGGGTTGATGATTGTATTTCTTTTCAGCATATCCAATCGCTTCGGCACAGATCACGGCTTCCTTTGAAGCCACGTGTGCTAAAGCCTGGCCAGGTGTGCAATCGCCGATTGCATAAATTCCTGGAATGTTTGTTTGATAGAATTTATCTACAAGGATCTTTCCTTTTTCTGTTTTAATTCCAGCT
>JANPIA010000224.1:0-3488 GCA_031424735.1 Segetibacter sp. | reverse complement strand
ACCATAGCTGATGGCAAATTGCGAGGAAAAAAGCATATTCCCTCTTCCGGTGTGGGTGTGTTTGATAAGGGTACAGCGCAAGCTTTTTGCCAATACACATACCAGTATTCCTTTACAAATTCTCCCAAAGAAGGGTGAGGTTTTCTTTTAATTAAATCAGGCATATTTCATAAACTGGTATTAATTTTCCGATTCTATAATTGCATAACAGTAATCAACTTCGTCTTTATATTTAGGTAAGTACAATCTAAAATACTCTGTTAATAGGTCTCTTATCTTTTGAATGGCTGCATAATCCATAGAAGAAAACTTTTTTGAAGATGTTATCCATTGAAAAAGTTCAATGACTGTATTGTATAAATTACGATTTGCTCCACCATAAATTTCCTTGAGGTCCATATCCTCATTGTGATAATAATCGAATTTGAACTCTGCTAACTCTGTTTCAGGGTCTACAAACAAAGTAACTTCTTGACAGCTATTTTGGTAGTTTAGAACTTCGTTTCTAATCTCATTTATAAAGTTCCCAATGTAATCTGAACTTTCTTTTTTAAAAACGAATTTCTCCATATGCTACTAAATTAATTGGATTTCATTATCAATGTCCTTTTAAAGGTATACACCTTTTCCATAAATTTAAATAGCTGCAAAAATATTTCGTATTGATTATCAATCTTTAACTCCCTTCGTTTTAGAAGTAGCATCAAACACAGATTAATCGTAAGGACTGTAACGTTCACTTTTACGAACTGCCACATCTATCAGTTTACATATCTTTTCCAACAGGTCAATATTAGTTGTTTGTTTAGGTTTCTTATACCTTTTAGGGTTAACATCTTGTAATGGGTGAAATGTCCAGATTCCTTTCCTTATTAGCCATTTAATAAAGTCCTTTAACATGGTTAACCTTCTGTTGTATGTAGCTCCACAAAAAGTTTCAGAATTAAACTTGTATAGGATATTCGATTGGTCTGTTTCACCCCATTTTTTAAGCATATTTCTAACGGAATTGTAGTTCGTATGTAGCTCACAATCTATTTGCTTATAACTGGTAGTCCATTCTTCGAAATACTCTACAATAGATTTTTCAGTAACAGCGGGACTTTCAGGTTTTCCCTTATACCTGTTCAATGAATAATCAAACCTATCATTTGCTGCATCTTCCTCAATTAAGAGGGCTAATTTTTTGGCTTGGAGGAGGTTTGTTTTGTTGTATAAGGCGTGATTCAGGGAGTACCTTTTTGACTGATATCTCCACCTTAACCTGATTCTTCCCTTGTAGTTTACAATGCTAACTGCTCCTTTTGAATTTTTGTGACCCATTTGTGACCCATTTTGAGGTGACTGGGCACATTTTGGACTGATTTATAAGTAAAGTAAAATTTTGCTATCACAGCACCAGCCTATACATTTGCACTCCACATGGGGGGTTAGCTCAGTTGGCTAGAGCGCTTGCATGGCATGCAAGAGGTCGTCGGTTCGACCCCGATACTCTCCACTTCTATTAGTCAGTCTTTATAGGCTGACTTTTTCTTTTTTAGCCATGGTATTTACTAACGTTTTTGACAAAACGTGACTTTAAACAGGCGATAATCTATGAAAATCCACATGCAGCGCCTTAAGCAAACTTGAATACCGGGGACAGCCTTTAGCGTAGGGGGCTGATCTTTTAGTCTTTCGGAAATGCAGAACGCCTATAATTTAGCCTGTTTAATTAAATCTGGAAACAGCAACACCTTTTGAACCTCCCTGGGATTAAATAAAAATGGCTGAACATCTTGTGCCATTTCTTCCATGTTTAAGCGGTTACACTTTTCCATAACTCTTTCTTTGAGTTGCTTCTCATTTGACACACCCATTTTAAACTCCAGGTAGTTATAATCCGGTCTGTCAATCAATGATAATAGGAATGCGATGTCAAAGAAGTCCCTCCCCTTATTTCTTTCGCGATTGCAGACAGCATAGAACTTTTGCGCAAGCAGTAAGTTGAGCGGTGTAATAAAGATCTGGGTGAACACATCAAACCGGTTTAGAATGTATTTTTCCGGAATATAATCAAAATGCTGCGGCTCAGTGTCCAGTTGTATTAATATCTTTTCTTCCCTATGGCCCGACAATCCTTCCTTATATAATATTTCAGGAAAACGGATATAGCAGTGATACGCTCCACGGAAAACCGTTTTCATTTCTACCTCATAACCTTCCTGCTCTAACTTCTTTTTTAAAATGCCTGAGACTCTTGCAAACGTATCTTCTGCTATTGTGAAATTGTCAAAATCAAGGTCTTCAGAGAAACGAGTGTTGCCGTGGACAATCCTTAAACAAGTGCCGCCCAAGAAACAAAGCTCATTGGCAAATTCACTATCAAAAAGAATTTGCAATAATTTATGCTGCAGGTATTCTATTAAAATAAACCGTTTGAACCCCCGAAGGTTTTCGGGATAACTTTTTTCTATTTCAGATAATGTGAGCATGATTGATTTTGTTCAATAGGTTAAGTCGCTTATTCAATGTTTTACTTTCAAAACATGCAGCATAAGAAATTAACCTGTCCTTATTAATGATTTCATTGAAGGTGGTCAGATTTAGCCTCAGCCCCTCAATATCTTCTGCAGAATTTATTTGGTGATTAAGATATAAATAATCCAGGATCGCCTTTTCCGGCGAAGCTATTAACAATGGTATTGTTTGCGTGTTGTCAACTTCATATCCAAAAAAAAGATGCGCTTTAATACTCCTATAATTAAAAGTGCCGGCAATTGCTTCGTAGGTTATCGTTTTTCGTGTGGTGATATTCTGGACAGAATACACAGCTTCCGGTATCAGCCCATGGTGTGAAAGAGCGGATTCAAGTGAAATATAGGAAGGCCGATGCAGGCAGTTACTGATCCGATAGCGGAGGCGGTCATTCATGCCTATATCAGCAAATAAATACCACTTATTGATCAGCTTATGGATATACCCCTTCCGTTGCCATTCTACCAGCCTTCTCGTATCAAACCTGGGAAACAGCTTGTCTATATCCCTGGTGGAGAATACTTCAAAGCCGTACAAAGCACCTCTAAAGTCTAAATAAGTCATTTTGATTCTTATTCTTGTTAATATTAAAAAATATAAGAAATAAAACTTGAGTCAAAGCCTGGTTTGGGCTAAAATTAACTGCTTAATGATAAAACAGCACTCGCCTGAAGATGACGTGATGCAAGCTGAGAAGGGCAAAAACAGAGCAGAAAGAGACTAGTCACTCAGAAATACAAGGGTATGAACGGTGCGCTGTTGCCAGCTTCCCGGCAGGTGGTTAGGCCTTCCCATAGGCTGAGAGGATATCCGAAAGGTCAGGAGGAATTTCCATCGGGCGTAAGGGCGATACATTGGCGCCGCCGGTGTTACCTACCGGGATATGACCCACAAAAGACTTAACGCCGCCGATCAGCAACCTGGGAATCTGACCCAGCACTTCCTTTCCGTTCTTGATCCGTATGCCGAAA
>JANPIA010000223.1:0-2432 GCA_031424735.1 Segetibacter sp. | reverse complement strand
TGTTTTTGCAATTTTTTATTTAATACCCAGTTCTCTCAACACATCATCGCTTTTTTCCAGTTTCGGGTCGGCAAATATAACCGTAATGCCTTCACTTTTATCCAGTATAAAATCGTAGCCTCGTTGCACCGCCAGTTTTTGTACGGCGTTGTATACTTTGTCCTGTACGGGTTTAACCAGTTCCTGTCTTTTTTTGAATAACTCGCCTTCAAAACCAAAGCGGGTTCTTTGCAGTTCACGCAAGGTTTTTTCTTTTACAAACAACTGGTCTTCTCTTTTTCTTTTAAGGTCATCGCTTAGCATCACCTGCTCTGCTTCAAAATCTTTATACATCTTGTCCAGGTCCGTTTGCATTTTATCAATTTCTTTTTGCCAGGTACCGGCTACATCATCCAATTGTTTTTGTGCCGATTTGTATTCGGGCATCTTATCCAGTATATACTTGGTATCAATAATGGCATAGCGTTGTGCATTTGAGAAGGCAACAAGCCCCAGGCTGAAAGCAGCAAGCAAAAGCAATTTTTTCATAACTGGTAATTTCAATTTTTGTTTTTGTATAGATGGATGACGGCAGCTTTTCCATAGAGCTCCATCCAATTTAACAAAGGGCCTATTCCGGCTCCATGCCTAACATAAATGTAAAGCGGGCTGCATTTTTAATTCCAGGGTTAGCCGGGGTCATTCTATCCAAGCCAATTCCATAGTCAAAACCAAGTAAACCAAACATCGGCAGGAAGAAACGCATACCTACACCAACACTTCTGCGCAAGCGGAAGGGGTTATAATCTTTAAAAGAAAACCATCCATTAGCCGCATCAAAAAACGTAAGCGCATAAATGGTGCTTCCGGGGTTTGTTACCAGCGGGTAACGCAGCTCCATGGTGTATTTATTAAATATGGTAAAGAAGCGGCTGGCATTACTTTGATCAGGATTGTTAACCGATGGATCTGAAATATCAAACACAGGATAGCCACGCAAGGCAATGATGTCGTAACCCAAAATACCGTTGTTGTTGGTCAAGCCATCGCCGCCCAATTGAAAACGTTCAAATGGTGAGAAGTCAAGCTTCTTGGTATAGCGGCCAATAAAGCCATATTTCGCCGCCAGCTTTAAAACAAACTGCCGGTTCTTTTCGGCACCACCTGGTTTGCCAAGGGGCACAAACCATTCCGATGTAAATCTCCACTTATGATATTCAGGATTTTTATAAGGGTTCTCGGAGCCGGCAATGTTTTTATTAAATAAAGAATATGGCGGCGTTAACTGCACCGTAGCAGAAAAGTTAGAACCACTGCGTGGGAAAGTAGGATCAAAAATAGATGACCGCTGTATGCCTAAACGCAAGCTGATGTTGTTGGATGTACCGCTATCTAAACCCTGGAATATTGGATAATTTTCCAGGCTGTACCGCGTATAGTTTAAAGAGTAAACAAGACTAAAATAATCATCGGGCCATTTTAATTGTTTGCCTAAGGAAACAAAGATTGACGTGGTTTTTAAATAGTTGGTATCGCTACGGGCCTTATCAAACTGGCCGGTGGCATAATCGTAAGCATTAGAAAATTTGCTGCTGCTAACCCCAAAGGTTAAAGAGTTGCGCTTTTTACCACCCAACCAAGGCTCCGTAAAGGAGAAATTATAGGACCTGTATGCACGGCCGTTGGACTGGTAACGCAAGCTTAACTTCTGCCCATCGCCCATCGGCAATGGATCCCATGCTTCTTTCTTAAAAATGTTTTTAATAGAGAAATTATTGAAGGTTACACCCAGCGTACCGGTGAAGCCAACACCGCCACCGAAACCTGCGGAAAGCTCCAATTGGTCAGATGATTTTTCCTCAAGTTCCCAGGTAATATCAACCGTGCCATCGTCCTGATTAGGCACTACGTTAGGGTTTATTTTTTCCTGGTTGAAAAAGTTTAGTGCTGCCAGTTCTCTTTGCGAACGAATCAAATCGGAACGGCTAAATAAGTTGCCTGGCACTGTACGCAATTCGCGGCGGACTACATAATCTTTCGTTTTGTCGTTACCAGTTATGTTGATGTTGCGTATGCGGGCTTGCGGGCCTTCTGTAACTCTTATTTCATAATCAATCGTATCGTTGTAAACAGCAGTTTCTACCGGTTCTACCCTAAAAAATAAGTAACCCTCATCCATGTACAAACCGCTAATGTCGCCACCTTCCGGGCTTAGCTGTTTACCAAGTCTTTTGTTCAGCAGGTCTATATTATAAGTGTCGCCTTTATTAATGTTGAGATAAGCTGCCAGCACCGAATCGGGGTATTTTGTATTACCCTTCCAACCAATATTGCCAAAATAATATTTACGGCCTTCCTTCACTTTTATGTGCACATGCATGCGGTTCTTTTCGTTGTTGAAGGTTAGGGTATCCTCAACAATTTGCGCATCGCGGTAGCCAAGTGAGTTGTAG
>JANPIA010000222.1:0-12900 GCA_031424735.1 Segetibacter sp. | reverse complement strand
TAAAAACCGGTATGTGGAGTTTGTTAGGTTGGAACAATATGTGCCGAACATAAGAGACCTGAGTACCGACCGTTCCATAGCAAAGTATGCTACCCACCTTGTGTACTTAACAAGTGCCGATAACCCACGCGAGATTGAGCATAAAATCATTTACTCCATATTGAACCGCAAACCCAAGCGTGCCGATATTTACTGGTTCATACACGTTGACACACTGGATGATCCCTACACGATGGAGTATAAGGTAACGCACGTTATGCCAAACGATATTATTCGTGTTGAATTTCGTTTGGGTTTCAGGGTGCAGCCGCGTATTAACCTGCTGTTTAAAAAAGTAGTGGAAGACCTCGTGATCAATAAAGAAGTAAACATTACCAGCAGGTATGAGAGCCTGGAGAAGAGTAATGTTGTGGGCGATTTTCAATTTGTGGTGATGGAAAAATATTTGATCCAGGATAATGAGTAGCCACTTTTTGAACGGCTGATTATGCGACTTCATTTTTGGATAAAAGAGCGTAGCCTTTCCGAAGAAAAGGGTTTTGGGCTTGATACCAGTAACGTGGTGGTGGAAAAATTTCCGTTGATTGTTGCGCCCGTTAACCGCCCCAACCTTAAACGCATTTTTGATGAAAGCGACATGCTGGAGTAAGCTTACCCCAGGATTGTATGTAAATGAATTGATCATCCAAAATGATTTGTAAGACTTTGCCCTGGGCTTATTTTTTTGGGTGGAATGGCAGTATGATTGTGGTTTGTACAAGTGGTGAAAAGGACAATGTGAATCAGCGCTGGTGGAAGGCTGTGTTTAAGCCAATGTAAACCGGCCGAATAATGCGATAGAGTTGAAGAGGGCGACGCAACGATGTTGAGCAAAACCTTCCGTTCGGACCATAAATTCAACCCGGGTCAATATTGCCTTATTTCACAATTTTGTTTACTTTGCCCGACTACAAAAAATTAAACATATGATAAAGCTGCAGGTAATTGGCAATTTAGGGAAGGATGGCGTTGTGAATAATGTGAATGGAAAAACCGTCATCAACTTTAGTGTTGCGCACACTGAAAAATTTAAAGATGCCCAGGGCGTTCAAAAAGATAAAACCATTTGGGTTGAATGCGCATACTGGACGGACCGCACCGGTATTGCTCCTTATTTAAAAAAGGGTACACAGGTTTATGCCGATGGAACACCCGACCTGCGGACTTATACTACCAAAGACGGACAACCGGGAACATCGCTTAGTTTAAGAGTGATGAGCGTTCAACTGCTGGGTGGCAGGGCAGATGGCGGACATGGAGAGCCTCAGCAAACCGGCGGACAAAACGCTTCGTACCAATCTACGCCGTCAAATAATACTTCTTCTCAAAACAACTTAACGGCCAACGATATTACGGAACCATTGGATGACCTTCCGTTTTAAGCTTTACGTATTTAGGGCAGGTTAAGCGCAACTTTTATGGCCATACTTTATGCAGATAAATTGGATAACCCGTGTTGGTATTCGTTGTCTGAAACGCACGCAAGTTTTTCGGTGATGTGTGACGATGTAAAGTTTTACCAACCCGATTATTGCCCCTTTGGTGCGTTCAACGCAATACAATCCGCGGCAAAATACATTGATGAATATTCGAGCCTGACAGATAACTTTTATGTGATTGGTGAGCGTCCGCTGCTTTCGGGTGCAGTTAGTTTAAAGTACGAATTGATTTGTCTTCAAATGCTGATTGAAAACAACATTGAAACGAACATGCAGGAGAACATTGTTGCACTCACCGGTGAACATGCAAATGCTTTACAAAAGTTGGTCGATTTAGTGCAACCAGGATATTTCAAAAAAAAGACACACTTACTCGGTAGTTATTTCGGCATTTTAAAAAACAACGAACTGGTAGCTGTGGCAGGCGAACGAATGCAGATGAATGATTTTATTGAAGTGAGTGCGATTGTAACACATCCTGCTTTTACCGGGCGGGGTTTTGCAAAACAATTGATTGCCCATACCGTTAGCAGCATATTCAAAAAAAACAAAACCCCATACCTGCATGTTGTTGAAAGCAATACCACCGCCATAAGCCTTTACAAAAACCTGGGTTTTAAAGAGAGAAGGAAAATGAGCTTTTGGAACATCTCGAAAACCTGTAGTTGATGTTTTGAATTTTCTATTGAACGCACATCTTCTTTTTAGGCGGCAAAGTTTCGAAGCTTTGACCCTGTCCCATTTTAATTTCTACCTTCGGCACAAATCAGTTGTATGATAAAAAAATGGTTGCTATCCACAATTATCACCGCGGTTGCAGCAAATGTTTTCTCTCAGAAATTAATTGATTACGTTGATCCTTTTGTTGGCACCGGTGGCCATGGCCATACCTATCCCGGGGCAACCCTTCCGTTTGGTATGGTACAACTTAGCCCCGATAATGGCACGCAGGGTTGGGACTGGAGCAGCGGCTACAATTACAGCGATCAGAAAATTGCCGGGTTTAGTCATACTCATTTAAGCGGCACCGGCATCGGCGACCTTTGTGATATTTCAGTTATGCCAATAACGGGTCGCACACCCGATACAGCAAAAGTTTCCAGCGCCTTTTCGCATATGGATGAAAAAGCCAGCCCGGGCTATTATTCGGTTAAACTAAAAGACTTTAACGTAACGGCGGAGTTGACGACCAGTGTACGCTGCGGCATGCACCGCTATACTTTTCCGGCAAGCAACAGTACTTCTATAAAATTCGACCTGGGCTTTGCCATTAACTGGGATAAAACCACTGAATGTACTTTTAAAAAAATCGATGACACCACCTTTATTGGCTCCAGGTTTTCAATCGGCTGGGCAAAGGATGAGAAGGTATTTTTTGCGGTAAGGGTTAGTAAGCCTGTAAGAGATATCACCCTTTTTGCCAACAAAAGGAAGAACACCATGGAGGAAGTGAAAGCCGCTGACCTGGTTGCCTTTCTCAACTTTAATACAGCCGCCAACGAAGTGATTTTAATGAAGGTAGGAATCAGCTTTGCCGATGTGGAAGGCGCGGTGGAAAGCCTGAATGAAATAAGAACATGGGATTTCGACCTGGTTAAAAAAAGCGCGGAAGAAACCTGGGAGCGGGAGCTGCGAAAAATTCAGATCAATTCTGCCGACGACAATTTGAAGAAAACTTTTTATACCGCACTCTATCATACCTACCTTGCACCCGTAATTTTTAGCGATCGGTATGGCAACTACAAAGGTGTAAAGGGCGATGTAAAGAATGGTAAGATGATCATGACCATCCAATCATTGTGGGATACTTTTCGCGCAGCAAATCCCCTGCTCACTATTACACAAACCGAAATGATCCCGGCCCTCATTAACTCTTACCTCGCTTTTTACGAGCAGTATGGTTTGCTGCCGGTATGGGATCTGCATTTTAATGAAACTAACACCATGACGGGCTATCATGCCGTGCCCGTAATTGCCGATGCAATACTAAAAGGCATTAAAGGTTTCGACTATGAAAAAGCTTATTCCGCTATGAAGGCGAGTGCCATGCAAAAAGTTCGGGGGGCAGATGCGTACTGCCAGTTTGGTTTTTTGCCACAGGATAAGTCGGGCGAAAGTGTAACCATTACGCTAGAATATGCTTTTGATGACTGGTGTATTGCGCAGGTTGCAAAAAAGCTGAATAAAACAAACGATGTGTCTGAATTTGCCCGCCGGTCGCAAAGCTGGAAGAAACTGTTCGACCGGAAGACCGGTTTTATGCGGGCAAAAAATGCAGATAATAAATGGGTTGAACCGTTCGATCCGCTTGCAAGTAACTATGGTACCCACAGCCCATACACAGAGGGGAACGCCTGGCAACACAGCTTTTTTGTTCCGCACGATGTGGAAGGTTTGCGCAATATGTTTGTTGATAAAAATGGGTTGATGAATAAACTGGATTCGCTGTTTTCCACTTCTTCAAAACTCACTGGGAATGCTCCGCCCGATATTACCGGTTTGATTGGTCAGTATGCACATGGTAACGAGCCGAGCCATCACATAGCCTATATGTACAACTACCTGCAGGCACCCTGGAAAACGGCAGAAAGGGTTCGGGAGATATGTTCGAAATTTTATACAACGCAGCCCGATGGATTGGTAGGTAACGAAGATTGCGGGCAAATGAGTGCCTGGTATGTATTTAGCGCACTTGGCTTTTACCCGGTAAACCCGGCAAGTGGTGAATACGTAATTGGCAGCCCGCTTGTCGACCAGTCCATCATGTTTTTATCTACCGGTAAAACATTTCGGGTAATTGCATTGAATAATAGCGCAAAAAATATGTACATACAAAGCGCAATGCTTAACGGAAAGGAATACACCAAAAGTTTTATTACCCATAGCGATATTTTGGCGGGCGGTGTGCTTGAATTAACGATGGGCAGTAAGCCCCATAAAAAATGGGGAACGAAACAAACTGATGTTCCATCAAGTATGGTTTTAGGGCGATGATATTGCGAGCAGCCAACGATGGAATATGTTTGTTTAATTTGCAACATGACTATATTTCCCTACCGGCAACTTTACGATTTTACCTATAAAATATTTTTGAAAATTGGCTGCCAGCCAAACGATGCAACTTTGGCAACCCGGGTTTTATTGTCGGCAGATATTCGCGGCGTAGATAGTCATGGGGTGGCCAGGCTGGTAGGCTATGTAAGATTATGGGAAGCTGGAAGAATTAATGCAACTCCATCAATTAAGGTCATTCACGAAACACCATCCACTGCTGTTGTAGATGGAGATGCGGGTTTGGGCCTGGTTGTTGCGCCGTATGCCATGCAGGTTGCAATTCATAAAGCAAAAAATGTGGGAACCGGTTGGGTCAGTGTGAAGAATAGTAATCATTTTGGCATTGCCGGTTACCATGCAATGATGGCGTTGGAGAATGATATGATAGGTATTGCAATGACCAATGCAAGCGCGCTGGTGGCTCCTACGTTCTCTATCGAAAAAATGCTCGGTACAAATCCAATTGCCGTAGCGATTCCCGCCGGAAGTGAACCGCCGTTTGTGGCAGATTTTGCCACCACTACAGCAGCCAATGGCAAGTTGGAAATATTGCAACGAAAGAACCTGGAGACGCCGCTGGGTTGGGTGCAGGATAAAAATGGCGAACCTTCTACAAATGCCAACGAACTAAAGCATGGTGGAGCTTTGCTGCCTTTGGGTGGCGACAGGGAACATGGTAGCCATAAAGGTTATGCGCTGGGTAGTATAGTTGATATTTTATCCGGTGTTTTAAGCGGTGCCAGTTATGGACCATGGGCGCCGCCTTTTCCGGCTTATGTACCTATGCCAGAAAATATGCCGGGCGAAGGGCTGGGTCATTTTTTTGGTGCAATGCGTATCGATGCTTTTCGACCGGCACAGGATTTTAAAAATAATATGGATAACTGGTTATCGCGTTTCAGGGGTGCACAGCCGGTGCCCTCGCAGGAGAGGGTGTATGTTGCCGGAGATATTGAAAGAGAATTGGAAAAAACGCGAATGAACGAGGGTATACCATTATTAGATCCGGTGGTTGCCGATTTGCAACAGCTGGGGCAAAAAATGGGAGTAGTATTGTAATGTGGTTTTCAAAATTGTGTGAGATTTTTTTGCACAATTAGATAACTATATCTCAAATTTATTCAGCCAGAAAGTTGTGCAATAGTCAATGAACCTTCTTTACATAGTGTGGTGGGCTTTGCCTTATAATCTTGTAAACCTTACCTTTGACGCGCTAAAACAACGGGTAAATATTTTGTGGTTGAAGGTGGTATGCGCCTGAAGTGTGCGACGCAACGATGATGAGGACAATACATATGCCCGGTTCAAAAAAACTTAAAGACCTACTGGTTTTAGCCTGGCATCCAAATACTAATATCTAAATACTAAACATGGCAGACGTTTTTGAAAAATTGGTAAAAGATGGCGGACCTATTGGTCAGCATATGGACAGGGCGCATGGTTATTTTGCTTTTCCCAAACTGGAAGGCGAACTCGGTCCGCGGATGACTTTTCGTGGTAAAGAAATGATTGTTTGGAGCCTGAACAATTATCTCGGTTTGGTAAACGATCCCGAGGTAAGAAGGGTAGATGCCGAAGCCGCTGCAAAGTATGGAATGGGTAACCCCATGGGTGCACGTATGATGAGTGGGAATACCGCCATGCATGAAGATCTGGAAAAAGTGATCAGCGAATTTGTAAGCCGGGAGGATACCATGCTGCTCAACTTTGGTTACCAGGGTATCATGAGTTGTATTGATGCATTGATAAACAGGAGAGATGTAGTGGTGTACGATGCTGAAGCACATGCCTGCATAGTGGATGGTTTGCGTTTACACATGGGTCATCGTTATGCGTTTAAACATAACGATGTGGAAGATTGCGAAAAACAATTACAGCGTGCAACAGATATGGCTGCAAAAAATGGTGGCGGTATTTTGGTAATAACCGAGGGCGTTTTCGGTATGGATGGTGAGCAGGGTATATTGAAAGAGATTGTTGCACTGAAAGATAAATACGAATTCAGGGTTTTGATAGATGATGCGCATGGCTTTGGTTACATGGGACCAACCGGTGCAGGTGCCGATGAAGCGCAGGGCTGCCAGCAGGGGATCGATCTTTACTTTTCAACCTTTGTAAAAAGCATGGGAAGCATAGGTGCATTTATAAGCGGTCCAAAAGCTGTTCTTAAATATCTGCGTTACAATACCCGCAGCCAGATTTTTGCCAAAAGTTTGCCATTGCTTATTGTGGAGGGGATGTTGAAACGAATGGAAATGGTAAAGACGATGCCTGAATTAAGAGAGAAACTTTGGAACAATGTGAACCGGTTACAAACCGGGCTAAAAGCAAGAGGCTTCGATATTGGTAACACCAATTCCCCGGTAACGCCTATCTACATGAAAGGTGATGTACCAGAAGCAACCCAGATGGTAATGGACCTTCGTGAGAACTATCATATATTTTGTTCGATTGTAGTTTACCCGGTAATACCTAAAGGCGATATAATTTACAGGATCATCCCTACAGCAGCCCACAGCGATGAGGATATTGATCTTACATTGAACGCCTTTGAAGAAACGAAGAAAAAGCTGGATGCAGGCGCTTATAAGGCGGCGGAAATACCCGATATGGCAGAGGTGATTTAAAAATCATATACATTGTTTTGTAAACCTTCCGTATGGAGGGTTTTTTTATTTATGTACGATGATGTTACCACTATGAGGTAAGAGATTGAAGTATTATATTTGGTTTAATCGCCAACCAGCAAACACCACCCGATACCTGCGAGCCTCAAGCAACAACTGATGTTGTTTAAGTTGTATTCAGTTCCACCATTTCAACGTAAAAATTTTACCGATGTTCACACCTGTTAAATCAAAAAGTGTTTTACCTGGTTTACAGAGGTCGACTCCTTTTTTCTCTACAGTGGGGCAGGAAACTTTTTTTAAGTCAGCAGTTTCAACTATGGCCGTGCAACCAAAGCTTAAAGTAAGCCCACCTAACGATCCGTTGGAAACAGAAGCCGATGCCATAGCTGATAAGGTAATGCAAGCTGATGAAACCCAGGTGCAACGAAAATGCGCTGCATGTAGCGAAGAGGAAAAGGTACAAACGAAACCGGGAACAAGCGTAGGTGCCACTACAGCAACTTCATCTTTTTTACCCCGGTCAACGGCAGATTCTATCAATGGTTCCAAAGGTGGGGGAATGGCTTTGGATTCAGCAACCAATCAAATTATGTCATTACATTTTGGCAGCGACTTTAGCAAGGTGAAAATCCATACAGGTGCAGAAGCATCTGCCTTAAATCAAAATTTACACGCAAAAGCATTTACAACTGGCAGCGATATTTTTTTTAACAATGGCGAGTATCGTCCGCATACATCCGAAGGCAAACATTTACTTGCGCATGAATTAGCGCACGTACTTCAACAGGATAGTAATACCATTCACAGGCAGGTAGTAGACATGCCGGAGCAAAGGGTTACGGTGGGTATGCCCACCGACCTTAGTTCGCTAAGTACACCTACGGCACCGGGCGCAGTTAGCATCAGCGCCGACCCTGCACATGTTGCTTTAAACAGCCAGCTTCCGGCCACCATGCTTCCGTTTACACCCGGCGGGTGGGATGGTAATGACATTGCTAATAAGCTTGGGCAGTACGACCAGATACCAGGCACCGACAGTGATGCAGTGCGTTGCGTGCAGTCCGTTGCGCTAATGAGCCATATACTTATGGGACCCGCCGCGGCTATGGATTACCTGTCATCTATTTCGTTACAAGGAATGCTGGAAGCAGGGCAAATGGGAACAAGAGAAAGAACGGCCTTAAATGTTATTCGTTTTGTGAGGGAACGTATCCAAAGCCGTAACGCAACCTATGGCAATATGTATTGGGCTATGGAGGCCGTGCACGACCTGTTTTATCGCGACGACCAGGGAACGCCTGCTGCTACTGCCGGAACCGTTCGGGGGCAGATAAACCCGATGTTAGATATGTCGCGCAACCTGGTGAATATGGATGTATGGTGCGGCACCCCTTCAGATTTAATGACACAGGCTGCCAGCCTCAATCCCGGCGAACAATTCATGGTAAACACCTGGTCGGTTTCATTCAACCACTATTTTGATATTGCCGGTGCCGATCCTACCCGCCAACGTTTAACCTATACGCAAACCGATGAACAGGACCGCCCAATAAGAACGGTTTCTATAAGAAGAATAGATGCTTCGCAAAAGCCCGCCGGAACGCAGATTGATACCAATCGCGATCACAAGCATGGGCACCAAATGCTGATTTTTAAAGATGCCACCAACAGCCACATTAAAATGTACGAACCAGAGTTAACACCCGGAGGTAACCATCTTTCGGACCTTACAGATAATCCTGCTGTGATGACCACACAATTGTTTAATGACCAACCCGCTTTCGAAATTTATAAGTATGTACAGCTTTGGGGAAAGATGGTTCCAACACCTATGTCGCCGTTTACACTATAATCCATTTCTTAAATGAGTACAATTGCAGCAAAAACGAATGCCGAACATGTAACGAAAAATGCATCCAGCTTTTATAAAAAGTCCGGCGATGAAAGTTTTTTTAAACCGGTAGTTACACCGGTAATTCAAACTAAACTTACGGTGGGCGCTCCTGATGATCCGATGGAACGCGAAGCGGACAGGATTGCTGAACAGGTAATGCAAAAACGCGAAAACAAAGTTCAGCGAAAATGTGACGCATGTGCGGAAGAGGACAATGAAAAGGTACAACGAAAGCCCGCAGCAGATTTCCGCGGAGACAATGAAATAAGCGGGGAAATTGCCAATTCCATCAAGGCATCTCTGGGTAATGGTACGCCTGTGCAACCTGCTACCCGCACTTATATGGAAAGCGGATTCGGTACTGATTTTTCAAACGTTCAAATTCATACCGGGAGCAATGCAGCCGCCATATCGTCTCAACTAAATGCCAGGGCGTTTACAACGGGTAACGATATTTTTTTTAACAAAGGTGAATACGCACCGGAAACTGATGACGGCAAGCGGTTACTCGCCCACGAACTTATCCATACCATACAACAGGGTGATAGCAATCCTACTAATACCAATTTTACTTCTAAAACACAAACTATCCAGCGGCAGACCATCACTCCCGATGCGCCGCCTTCACCAACCGTTACACCACCTGCATCACCAACCGTAACTGCGCCAACACTTCCGTCAACCGCCCCTGCTACAACGCCTGCTGTTGCAACGGCACCCGTTGTATCACCAACAACACAGCCCGCATTAACGCCGCAGGAAATTGCGTCGCGCAGGGCTACTTTAATGAGCAGCCTTGGAGATATAACCTGGATAAGCGATGCGTTTACTGGTTTAGATACGGATGCACACCCCATGCATAAAATGAACATGATGTCGATGCTTACTACTAAAGTAATGACGCATCTTATCCCGTTAATTAATATGGCTTCGCGGGTGCAAAGTGCTTCAACCGAAGTAGAATTCGCTGCTTTAACAACGGCAATCGCTACGTATAAAGCCGTTCACGGTATATTACTCGCCAGCGAACTGGCAGCTGTTGTAAACCTTTTCATGGTGTTGGAACAACTTTATGTAATCGGTTTCCTCAATGGAAATATCATAACCAAAGATCCCGCCAATCCTAACCGCGCCGGGCAGCGTGGCTTACTGGAATACCAGCGCGGTTTGGTAGGTACCGTAAACTATGTAACCCGCGTAAACTATAGCTGGACAAGAAGTGCAGCAGCAACGGCAGCCGGTGTTACCGATTGGACGGATGCTGAAAGGAATGTATTCAAACAAGCGTTTCAGCGGCAGTTAAACGATGTTTGGGATACCAGGAATGCATCGCCTTTCACGCCCTTCAGGGTGGAGGAACCGGAAGACTATTTGCTTAAAACCAGTCCGCTGAAATGGTCGAATATAACCGCACACATGCGGGGCGAAGTAAGGGATGCTGCCGCGGCAGCCACACCGGATTTTACAGTAACGGTTATTAAAAGAGATACGACTACAGAGTCTGGACTTCGTCCGGAAGTTGGTAATGCTACAGGCACCTTTTATTCCGACAATGCAACAGATGGTTATGATGCTGCAGGTGTTGCCACCGGTACACAACATACCCTTGCACACGAGTGGGCGCACATGAGCGGGCAGCCCGATGAATATGCTGAAAACTCCGCACAGCAATCTGCCGACTGGGTAAGCGGCGGCAGTACCGGTACCACTGCTAACTCGTTAGGAAGTAATCAGTGGCAGGCATGCCAGGACGAATTAAACCGCCGGGCTGCCGATACGACTTTAACGGCGGCTCAACGCGCACAAGCGGCTACCGACCTTACCGATCTAACCAATCATGCTACGGATATGGATGCAGCAACGCCGGGTTTCCAGGGTGGCATTTTTGGTACAGCACACCGGGCAGACACGACTTTGCCTTTGCCGGATGGTTGTTTCGCGGTGAGGGGACAATGGTCGGGAACCGGATCGTTGCGGCTGCGGCCGGGGGCTGCAAGCCAGCGTGGCGGAACCCATATTTCTGCCAGTGCAGCGGATGCTGCAAGGTTAACAGACCGGGGTAACCAGGTGCATGCTTATCATCGCGAAGGCATTTTAGATGAACTGAATTCAGCATTAGATGGACAGACTACGCCCCGCGTACAGTTTGAACACAACCTGCGCGATATGTCGCTGGCGGAGCAACTGGAAACACTGGAAGGAAGATTGAATAGTTTACGTATAGATATCAATGCGCAACTGGCTGCTTTAAGTACGTCGCCTGCACCAGCCGGCGCGGCTCCTGCCGGAGACCGACCTGAATGATACGCGCTAAAAAAACTTAGGTTTTATTATTTTGAATGAACGGCCACTCGTCGTTCATTTTTGCTTTTATAAAATAGGCAACAATGCCAAGCAGTATAACGATCACGCCATATAAAATCATTTTCCATCCGGTTGCAATTAAAATAAATAACCATATCGCTATCGCGATGAAAACAGGCAAAGGAAACCAGGGCATCTTATACGGAAAGTCTGTGGTCGCTTTCCTGCGAAGCAGCTATTATCCAATAGCCTGTCCAATAAATTGTATCAGGATACGCATGGCAAGTATTGCGCTGATAACATCGCCCAACCTGAATAATAAACTAAATACAAAAGCAATACTACCCAACACTAACAGCGATATGTACGGAAAGTGCTTAGTGGGATGAAGTTTGCCGAACACCTTGAAAAAAGCACCATCGGTAGCTGCTGCATAAGGTATGCGGCTGTAGCCCAATGTTGCTGAAAATACAGAGGCGAACGCCACCCATAAAATAAGGCAGGTAACAATTTTTGCCGCCGTACTTCCGGCGATCTCCTTAATAAAAACACTTACTACAAATTCGCTCTTCATAGCCTGTTGCCAAGGCACTACGCTTACCACGCTAATGTTCATCATCAGGTATAAAAATGCAATACCTGCAATGGATAAGAACATGCTTCGCGGAATATTTTTGGATGGATTTTTTATTTCTCCACCCAGGTGGCAAACGTTGTAATATCCCAGGTAACTGTACACTGTTTTTACACTGGCAAAACCGATGGCGGTTACAAAAGCATAATTGAGTGAAATGCCATCGTTGATATGTTTTATTGGATGCAAAAAGTTGCCGTGCGCAATACCTCCACCAATGATCCAGAGCATAGTGATGATAACACCGCTCCAGAGAAAAACACTGATGTTGCCGATCGCTTCAATTTTGCGGTATAGCAACAAAACTATTAAGATAACAATGCTGCCACTCACCAGTTTTGATGTGAGGGTTGTTAGTGGAACGAGGTAGGAAAAGTAAGATGCAAAACCAATGGCTGCCGATGCGATTACCAGCGGAGCCTGTATCATAGTTTGCCATACAAATAAAAAGCTGAGCAATTTGCCAGCGCCGTTTTTTCCATAGGCTTCTTTTAGGAAATTATAGCTGCCGCCGGCTTTAGGAAATGCAGTGCCGAGTTCGCTCCAAACCATTGCATCAACAAAAGACAGTATTGCACCTGCTACCCATGCATATAAAAAGTAAGGACCGTTCATCATGCCAATCACCATGGGCAGGGTAATGAAGGGACCAATGCCCACCATGTCTATCATATTGATAGCAGTTGCCTGTGCTAAGCCGAGCCTTCGCTCTAATTGAACAGCCATTTGTTATCTCTCATTTGCAGTTGCTCAAAAGTAAGGTAATGGGGAATGTGTTGCGTGAAAGATGGAGTGTTACCTTAGCCTTAAAAAACGAAGACCATTTGTTATAAGCATAGGTTTATAGTTTGCTTAGAAGCTGTCTAAAAAATTAAAACTAATTTGACCGGCCGCCGTTGCTGGTCG
>JANPIA010000221.1:0-16541 GCA_031424735.1 Segetibacter sp. | reverse complement strand
CCTTATTAAGTCTACACCCGAAGGCGCACGCGATTTTGTGGTTCCATCAAGAATGAATCCCGGGCAGTTTTATGCATTACCACAATCGCCGCAAACTTTTAAGCAATTGCTGATGATCAGCGGCTACGATCGTTACTACCAAATAGTAAAGTGTTTTCGCGATGAAGACCTTCGTGCCGACCGCCAGCCTGAGTTTACCCAGATAGATTGCGAGATGGCATTTGTTGAACAGGAAGATATTCTTCAAATGTTTGAAGGGATGATAAAATCGATCTTCAACGAAGTAAAGCAAATTGATTATACCGATAAGGTGGAACGCATGACCTGGGAAGATGCCATGTGGACCTATGGGAACGATAAGCCAGACATCCGTTTCGGTATGAAGATTGCCAACCTCAAATTTCCTTCAACCGTTTTTTATTCAAAACAAGAACAGCTAAGTGAGTCGCCTTTTGCCGGCGGTACTGGCTTTAGTGTTTTTGATAATGCTGAAACGGTGTTGGCCATTGCCGTACCAGGTTGCAGCGAGTACACCCGCAAGCAAACTGATGAATTGACCGATTGGGTGAAACGTCCGCAGGTGGGTATGCAGGGATTGGTTTATTTAAAGTACAATACGGATGGTACGTTAAAGAGCAGCGTAGATAAATTTTTTAACGAAGAGCAATTGAAAGCCATCGCTTCGTTTGCCAATGCCCAACCCGGCGATCTTATACTAATACTTGCCGGCAAAGAAGAGCGGACACGTAAAGCCACCAGCCAGTTGCGGTTGGAACTCGGACAACGACTAGGCTTGCGTAAAGACGATGATTATCGTTTACTGTGGGTACTTGATTTTCCCTTGTTTGAATATGCGGAGGAAGACAATCGCTGGGTTGCGCGCCATCACCCTTTCACCTCGCCAAAGCCTGAGCAAATAGAAGTGATGATCAACAACAACCCGGTTATTGAAAATGCAGAAGCATACCTTGATCATCCATATGCAAATATTAAAGCCAATGCCTACGATATGGTGTTGAATGGAAATGAAATTGGCGGCGGTTCTATCAGAATTTTTCAACGCGACCTGCAGGAAAAGATGTTTGCAGCCCTTGGCATGGATGAACATGAACAGCAGCAGAAATTTGGGTTTCTATTAGGAGCCTTTGAATATGGCGCGCCACCACATGGCGGTATTGCTTTTGGTTTCGACAGGTTGTGTGCAATCCTCGGCGGAAGCGAAAGCATCCGCGATTTTATTGCCTTCCCTAAAAACAATAGCGGACGGGATATGATGCTGGATGCACCCGGACCGATTGATAAAAAGCAGTTTGATGAATTGCAAATTCGTCTTGATTTGAAGGATGAATAATGGAATTGCACATTTCTAAATGTTTGCCTGCACCGAAGTGCTCAATTTTTGAGGTAGATCATATTGATACCTTTTGTGAATTACCACCTCAAACAGCAAAACTCCCAATGAACTTATGACCATACTGTATCGCATTCTTGGTTTAATTATAAACGTGGTAGCGGTTATCATTACCATATCGCTGGTAGGTAGTATTCCTTTGCTTATATCGTCGCCATTAACCATGCTCTCCGGTTTCCTGATGGTTTCTATTGTTTTATATTCCTGGTTCAGTTTGCAGTTTCATAAAAAAGTTTTGCAGCAGCAACAGGTGGTTAAAAAAAGCCTTCGCGACTGGATAAGAGTCAATGGGATTGTAGGACTGGTGTTTAGCGCCATATTAATAATGGATGCGATTTTTTTAATACCGCAACCGCAGGTTTATATTGACGCTATTAAAAGTTATGGTTTTGATGTTCCCATAAAAAGTCTCCTCGCATTTTTTATTGCCATGTTACTTTACGGAATATGCCTGGCAAGCCATATTGTATGGACCTTCATACTTATGAAAAAGTTAAGTGTTTACTTCCAGGAGTAGTGCGAATATTTCCTTTTAATGATATGCTTTTTTAAAGCTTTAAGTAAATGAAATCTCCTTCCACGCCATTAGCCGAAAGAATGCGCCCCGCGTCACTCAACGATCTTGCTGGTCAGCAACACCTCACGGGCAAAGGCAGCATTTTAAGAACGGCTATAGAACACGGAAGTATTCCATCAATTATACTTTGGGGACCGCCAGGCGTTGGCAAAACAACCATTGCAAATATTATTGCACATACGCTCAACGTTCCATTTTACCAGCTAAGTGCAATCAGCAGCGGTGTTAAGGAAGTGCGGGAAGTAATTGAAAGTGCAAAGCAGCAGGAACGGGTGATTTTGTTTATAGATGAGATACATCGTTTTAATAAAGGGCAACAGGATGCCTTGCTTGGCGCTGTTGAAAAGGGCATCATTACCCTGATAGGTGCCACCACCGAAAATCCTTCCTTCGAAGTAAACGCTGCATTACTCAGCCGTTGCCAGGTATATGTTTTAAAAGCGCTTTCTAAAGATGACCTGATCGAATTGCTGCAAAGTGTTATGGTTAACGATGAGTGGCTTTTGTCGAAAAAGATCGAACTAAAAGAAACTGAAGCTTTACTTAACATCTCGGGTGGAGATGCCCGAAAACTCCTGAACCTCTTTGAACTGGTTGTTCAGTCGAACCCGTTATCTCCCGAAGGCAATATCGTGATAGATGACCATGTAGTAATGTCGGTAGCACAAAAGAAGATCGCATTGTACGATAAGAGCAGCGAGCAACACTACGATATTATTTCTGCCTTTATAAAAAGTATGCGGGGCAGCGATCCGAATGCTGCAGTGTACTGGCTTGCCCGCATGATTGAAGGTGGCGAGGATGTAAAATTTATTGCGCGACGCATGGTTATTTTTGCCAGTGAAGATGTGGGCAATGCAAACGCCAATGCACTGCTGCTTGCCAATGCAACCTTTGAAGCGGTTAACAAAATAGGTTACCCGGAAAGCCGCATCATACTATCGCAATGCGCTACATACTTAGCATCCTCTGTTAAAAGTAATGCCAGTTACCAGGCCATTAACGAAGCGCAGGCAGCAGTTTCAAATCATGGCGACTTACCGGTGCCTTTGCACATTCGCAATGCGCCAACAAAGCTGATGAAGAACCTGGATTATGGCAAAGGCTACAAATATTCGCATTCGTTTGAAGGAAATTTTGCCGACCAGGAATACTTACCTGAAAAGATAGCAGGCACTAAATTTTATGATCCGCAAAACAATGCGAGGGAAAATGAATTGCGCAAATACCTCCGGGACAAATGGGGTGATAAGTACGACTATTGATTTAAAGCCTTCGGCTGTTGCTTATCTTAGCCTAATTCATATTTTATTTTCATGGATCAACATCTCTCTTACATATTAAACCAATACGCCGAAGAACGAGAATTGTATTTCAATGCCATTGCCCCACCTATTATGCAAACAAGCAACTTTGCTTTTACTAAGGTGGAGGATATGCGCAAAGCATTTGCTAACGAATACTCCACTTACTTGTACAGCCGGGGGCTGAACCCAACGGTGGATATGCTACGCAAAAAACTGGCCGCGTTAGATGGTGCGGAGGATTGCCTTGTGTTTAACAGCGGAGCCGCCGCCATTTTTGCCGCGGTTCTTGCCAATGTAAAAAGTGGCGACCATATTGTTTCGGTCAGCAAACCTTACACCTGGGCGCAAAGAATGTTTGATGTAATTCTTCCGCGGTTTAATGTAAGTGTTACCTATGTTGATGGACGGGATGTGGAGAATTTTCGCAAAGCCATACAACCTGGTACAACCCTCATTTACCTTGAAAGTCCTAATAGCTGGGATTATGCATTGCAGGACTTACAGGCGATCGCTCAACTTGCAAAACAATACAATATCATCACCATTTGCGATAACAGTTATTGCACTCCACTCTATCAAAAGCCAATTGAGTTAGAGATTGATCTTGTTTTGCAATCGGCAACAAAATACATCAGTGGTCACAGCGATACCGTTGCGGGTGTTTTAAGTGGAAGTCAGCAAATGATCGAACGCATTTTCAACAGTGAATACATGAACATTGGCAGCGGTATACAACCGTTTAATGCGTGGCTGCTTCTAAGAGGTTTGCGTACGTTGCCTGCCCGGCTCGACCGGATTACTGCTAGTACCTATAAAGTGGTTTCGTACCTGAAATCACATATGCTGGTCGAACGGGTGATCTTTCCTTTTGATGAGAGTTTTGAGCAGTATGCGCTGGCAAAGCAACAAATGAAAAACGCCTGCGGTCTGCTCACTTTTGTAATCTGCGCCAGCGACATTATTGCAATCGAAAAGTTTTGTGAATCGCTTCAGCATATTTTAATGGCGGTAAGTTGGGGAGGTTACGAATCGTTGATCATACCAAAATGTGCAGATATAAGCCATGCAGATTTTGACGCTTTAAATAGTGAACACCGAATGCTTCGGTTGTATGTAGGCCTGGAAGATCCCGATTATATTATCAGCGATCTCGATCAGGCATTTACCGCCATGCGCAACCTGAAAGGATAAACTTCTTTATATTAGCCATCTATCCTAAAATTTTATCGCCAAAGGCTAATTCAGTTATTTTTGATTTATGATGAAACGTTTGTTAACCCTTCTGCTTACCCTGTTTACCATTCAAAGTTTCGCACAACAAAAATGGGATTTGCGCAAATGTGTTGAATATGCCATGGCAAATAACATTACCGTAAAGCAGGCGCAAAACCAGGCAAAGCTTTCTCAACTGGCGGCTAACCAAAGCAGGCTCACTTTATTACCAACGTTGGGAGGCTCCTTATCCGGAAGTTATCAGCACGGTCTTAATGAAAACCCTACTACGGGTACATTGGAAAGTGCAAATTTTCTTTCAGGTAGCCTCGGCGTACAATCTGGTTATACTATTTTTAATTGGGGTGCCCGCAAAAGCAATATTGAGTACAATGCAATTTCAGCCAAAGCTGATGAAATTGGAATTGCCAGGGCGCAAAACGATATTGCCCTTTTGGTGGCCAATGCTTTTTTGCAGGTAATGCTTCGCAGAGAACAGGTTAACATCAGTGAGATACAATTAAACCAGTCGAGGGCACAGTTGATAAATACCCGAAAGCTGGTAGATGCCGGTTCGCAACCGGAACTGAACGCTATACAAATTGAAGCACAGCTTGCAAGAGATACTTCTTTATACCTTGAAGCAAGGTCGCTGGTGGAGCAATCCATCATTTCGCTAAAGGCTTATTTGAATATTGATATGGCTGCGCCGTTTGAAATTGAAGCGCCGGCAGTTGAAAATATTCCGGTGGAAAATATAATGCATTTGTTGCCCGACGATGTTTATAAACTGGCGGTATCTACCCAGCCGCTGCAGCAAATAACGGCTATGCGGGTGGAAGCCAGTAAAAAACTTGTGACCGCGGCGCGTGGTAATATGTACCCGACCCTTACCGCTTTTGCGGGTTTGAATACGCGTTTCGTAAACGCTAAATCGCCGGTATTTGGTGTTTTTCCTGATAGGGCAACGGGATCTTATGTTACTATTAATGGTTCACAGGTACCGGTGTTCGCGCCACAGTTTGGCGTAGTGAGTACAAAGGGAACGCCTATTTTTAACCAGTTGAATAAGAACTTTGGTCAAAGCCTTGGGCTAACCATTAACTTCCCGATTTTTAACGCTGGCAGTGCACGCACTCAATGGGAACGATCTAAAATAAATGTTTCGCAGTTTGAGTTGCAGGATGAGCAGGAAAAAATTATTCTCAAGTCGAATATTTACAATGCCTACCAAACCGCCTTTTCATCGCTGCAAAAATACAATGCATCTATCCGAAATGTAGATGCTTCACAAAAGGCGGTCGATTTTTCGAAGAAAAGATTTGATATTGGACTTTTAAGCACATTGGATTACCTGACATCGCAAAGCAACTTGTTCCGGGCTAAGATTGAACAGGTAAGTAACCGTTACGATTTCGTTTTTAAAATGAAAGTGCTGGAGTTTTATAAGGGGATGGGGTTGAGGTTGTGATTTTTAATGGTAATGCTTGTATGCTCCAGGGGAGCATCCTGTTTGTAATGAAGAAGGAAAGGAAATTTTCCGGCTCCGTAGGTGCCACCTGCAAATGAGTAATACGGAGGCAAGTAGGGAGTTCACACATTGTTTGTGATAGGAGTTCTAATACAGGGTGCACTTGTTGAGAAGAAGGGACAACACAAACAGATGATATACGTACGTTAGTACAAGAGTGCGACGCAACAGAAATTGAGGAATGATAAAAAGCTGGTAACAAAAAAGTATGTTTTAATATAACTGTCATGAGTAAAAAAATGGTTTGGGCAATAGTTGGATTGGTGTTGATTATTGTTGTGTTGATAGCACTGAAGAAAGCTGGCGTAATGGGCAAGGACGAGGGCATTAAAGTTTCTACGGAGAAAGTAGTGAAACGTACCATTATAGAAACCGTAAATGCAAGCGGTAAAATTTTTCCGGAGGTTGAAGTAAAGGTTAGCCCGGACATTAGTGGTGAAATTGTTGAACTGAATGTGCAGGAAGGCGACAGCGTTCGTAAAGGACAGGTGCTTGCCCGTATTTATGCAGACATATACAATACACAGCGCGACCAGGCTACGGCAGGTGTTACACAAACCCAGGCACAGGTAATGAACTCTACCGCCCAGTTGGGTTCGCTTAAAGCAACGCTCGATCAGTCGCTCGTTACTTACAATCGCCAAAAGCAATTGCTCGATGAAAAGGTAATATCCCGTGCGGAATTTGAACAGGCAGACCAGGCGTATAAATCGGCGACGGCACAGTATAACGCAGCACTTGCAGGCATCAGGGGTACACAGGCATCGGTACAAAGTGCACGTGCGATATTGAACCGGGCAAATAAAGATGTTAGCCGCGCAACGTTGGTAGCGCCTATGGATGGTATTGTTAGTTTGCTGGCGGTTAAAAAAGGCGAAAGGGTAGTAGGAACTGCGCAAATGGCTGGTACGGAAATGTTGCGTGTTGCCGATATGAACCTGATTGAAATTCGGGTGGATGTTGGTGAGAACGATATTCCGAAAGTGCATTTAGGCGATAGCGCATTGGTTGAAGTAGATGCTTATAATAAAAGAAAATTCCGTGGCATTGTTACCAAGATAGCCAGCAGCAATACATCTGCTGCACAATCCAGCCAGATTACAACCACCGAAGTAACGAACTACAAAGTGCACATTAGGTTATTGCGCGATAGTTATAACGATTTGTTTGACCCGGCAAAGCCAAGAAGTTTCCCTTTCAGACCAGGAATGAATGCAAGTGCCGACATACAAACAAAAACCCATGCAAACGTAATTTCCGTTCCGATAAATGCGGTAACTACACGCGATAAGGACAGTGATAAAGCTGCGGTGAAAGTGGACAATTCGTCAACAGATAAACCAAAAAGTACAGGCGACGATGAAGTTGAAGAAGTGGTTTTTGTATTGCAGAAAACGGGCATAGTAAAAAAAGTAAAGGTTCGGACAGATATTCAGGACATCAATAATATTGAAATATTAGGCGGATTAAACCTGGGGGATGAAGTGATTGTTGGACCATACAACATTGTAAGTAAAACGCTGAAAGATGGAGATAAGGTAAAGGTAGTGCCAAAGGAAAGTTTATTTGAAGAGAAGAAGTAGGGGGTAATTTGTAAGTGATACGTTGTAGGTTATAGGTGGTAAGTTTTACGTTGTAAGTTTTAGGTGGAGAGTTTTACGTTTGGAGTGTACCTGTATGTTTTACGCAGTATATTTTAAATTCTATGTAATGGTTTTTTTGAGATACCTGATACTTTTTGAATGAGAATTTGCATTTGATAAATTATTGTAATCATTAGATTTTTCTTTCATACAACAGATAACTTAAAACCTAAAACTCACAACTCACCACATCCGCTCACAAAATTTGCAACGCAATGAAATTTGGAATAATTGGAAGTGGTAGTTGGGCAACGGCGCTGGCTAAAATACTGGCAGATAATAATAATGCTATCTGGTGGTGGATACGCAACGATGAGACCGTTAAATATATACAGCTAAAAGGTCACAATCCTCACTACCTAAATTCGGCGCATTTTAATACCGCCTTACTCCATGCAAGTAATAACATAAACGAGGTGGTAGAACATGCGGATGTTTTGGTGATCGCTGTACCTTCTGCATATATTGAAAGTGCATTGAGTGGTTTGTCGCAAAAGGCGTTGAAAGGAAAAAAGATTATTTCCGCTATCAAAGGAATTCTTCCATCGAGCAACCAGTTGCTCAACGATTATTTAGCCGAGCATTTTAATTTTCCGCTCGATGATTATTTCACCGTGTTAGGTCCCTGCCACGCAGAAGAAGTTGCATCGGAAAAGCTATCCTATCTTACTTTTTCGGGTATTGACGAGGAAATGGCAAAAGAGATCGCATCCCACTTCAATACCGAATACCTTAATACGGTGGTTAACCACGATGTATTGGGCGTACAGTATGCAGCCGTTTTAAAAAACATTTATGCGCTGGGTGCCGGCATTGCTCACGGGCTTGAATATGGCGATAATTTTTTGAGCGTTTACATTGCCAACAGCGCCGATGAAATGGTGATCTTCCTGCGCAAAGTGGTAAGCGAACATGCCCAAATCGACCTGATCAATTATGCAGCCTCCGTTTATCTTGGCGATTTGCTGGTTACCTGTTACAGTTTGTTCAGCCGCAACCGCACGTTCGGCAATATGTTGGGTAAAGGATATTCGGTAAAAGCCGCACAGTTAGAACTGAACATGGTTGCCGAAGGCTACAACGCAAGCAAGTGTATTTATATGCTGAACAAAAAAATTGGCACCTCCATGCCGGTGGCGGAAACGATCTATCAAATTTTGTGGGAGCATTTATCGCCGGCGGAAGGCTTCAAAAAAATTGAAGAAACGTTGGTGTAGATCGGTCCATTATTTTGTGATACCCACCACAGGTGTAGGCAGTTGGTTGTTTTGAAACTTCGCTATGTAAACAAGTCCGCTGCAATACCATCTGCCAGCAGTTTTCCTTTGGCAGTAAGTTGAAGATTTGTTCCGGCCTGCATCATTGCCTGTTGCTGAATATATTTCCGCGACAAACGGGCAATATTTTCCGCCTCTTCTTTACTCCATTTTTCTTCCACCATTTGTAACGATAAGCCCGCCGCAGTACGCAGGCTTGTCATTATATATTCGTTTAGTTGTTGGGTAGATGTCAGGTGTTCGCTTTCAAATACCAAAATATTTTTCATCAGGTTTTGAATGTACAATGCATTGTTTGCCACATTCCACTTACGGCTGTTACCATTGAACGAGTGTGCCGAGGGTCCAATACCCAGGTAGGGTTTACCCTGCCAGTAACTGCTGTTGTGCCTGCTTTCAAAGCCGGGTTTTGCAAAGTTGGATATTTCATAATGAACGTAACCGGCATCCTGCATCCACTGCATCAGGAGCTCAAACTGGTGAGCCTGTTTTTCAATATCAACAGGTGCTGTTTTCTTTTGAGCGATCATCTTTTCCAGGGCTGTTCTTGGTTCAACAGTTAAAGCATAACACGATAGATGGTGCACACCAAGTTCAATTGCTTTTTCAACATTGGTGCGCCAGTGTTCATCACTCAAAGTGGGTGTTCCATATATCAGGTCGATGGTTAAATGGAAACCCTTTTGGTTTGCAAGCGTCATGCTGTTAAGTGCCTGTGCCGAACTATGCGCACGGTTCATCCATTGTAAGTCTTCATTATAAAACGATTGCACACCTATGCTTAGCCGGTTTATGCCAAGTTGTTTCCAATGGTTCAACTTTTCATCATCAATATCATCGGGGTTGGCTTCCAGCGTAATTTCTGCGTCATTGTCTATATCGAAAACTTCATGAAGTTTTTTCAAAATGGTTTCAACCTGTTGTGCCTTTAAAAGCGAAGGAGTGCCACCACCGAAATATATGGTGTCAACCTTTTCGTTTATATAATTCCGTTGCAGTTCAATTTCTTTGCATAAAGCCACTATAAAATCGTTCAACTGGTTGATTGAGGTGGAAAAATGAAAATTACAATAATGACAAGCCTTTTTGCAAAACGGTACATGAATATAAATGCCTGCCATGTTGATGAAAACTTTTGGTAAACTTGTTTAAACATGGCAAAGTTAATCCCATATAAACTGAGTGCAGTTGGCTTTTGCTTTCTGTTGCTTCTGTACAGTAAAGGTGTATTTGCGCAAAATAATTACAGGCTTACCATATTTCCAGTAGATAAAGACACGGTTGCCATTTCTAAACTGGCGCTAAAAACCGTTTTTCAAAGCAAAGCCCAGGGAGAAGATTACATCCAGAAGTTAGTGATGTTGCTACAGTCACGCGGTTACCTGTCTTCCTCTGTTGATAGCGTTTCCTATGGCAATACGTCTGCAACTATTCATTTGTTTTTGGGTGATAAATTCCAGCTCGACAATATTAATATACACCCAAACGATGAAGCAGTTCTAAACGCAGTTGGATGGAAATTGAGTGCATTAAACAACCAGCAGCTAAATTTAACCCGGTACCGTTTGCTGCAGGAAAAATTGCTTGACTATTTTGAAAACAATGGCTATCCTTTTGCCCGCCTCAGGCTTGATAGTATTGTGTTAGATAAGGAAATGTCAAAAGCTTCGCTAACGATTGATAGGGGAATACTTTACCGGGTAGACAGCATCCGGCTTTTTGGAAACACACGTATTTCAAAAAGCTTTTTGTACCGTTATCTGGCAATTGATAAAGGCAGTTTGTACCGGCGCGATAAGCTCGCAAAAATAAACCAGCGTTTACTTGAATTGCCTTATTTGCAACAACAGCAACCGTGGGATGTTACCATGCTTAGTGTTGGCAGTATAGTGAACCTTTATTTACAGCCTAAAAAAAGTAACCAGGTAAATATATTAGCAGGGTTTTTACCATCCAATGCGCAAACCGGCGGCAAGCTTTTGTTTACCATTGATGCAAACTTGCAATTAAAAAATGCCTTTGGTTCTGGAGAAAGCATCGGCATTGTATGGCAACAAATTCAACCCAGATCACCCCGCTTAAATCTTCAAACACAGTTGCCATTTATTTTCAATTCACCCTTTGGTGTCGATTTTTCGTTTGAATTATTTAAAAAAGATTCAACCTTTCTTAATATAAATGCACGTGCCGGTTTGCTGTACGCCCTTTCGGCAAACCAAACCGGGAAGATCATTATTGAAAACCGTAGAACCAATGTTTTGACCGTGGACACGTTTCGGGTTAAGGCTTCCAGAGCGCTGCCCGATATTGCAGATGTAAGCTCCGTTAACGTTGGACTGGATTATGATTTAGCCAATACCGATTATAGGTTCAATCCCCGCAGGGGAAAAGAATTCAGCCTGTTTATTGGAGCAGGCAGCAAAAAGATCAGGAAGAATACAACGGTTACGCAAATTAAAGACCCACAGTATAATTATGAAAGGCTTTACGATACCCTTAAACTCAATGCTTACCAATTTAGGATGAAAGCTGCCGCCGCTTTTTACATAGCACTGGGCAAACAAGGGGTTATTAAAACGGCAGTTCGTGCAGGATGGTACCAAAGTCCCAACTACTTTAAAAATGAATTATTTCAAATAGGGGGCTATAATTTGTTACGTGGTTTTGATGAGGAGGGAATATTTGCAAGCACGTACGGGGTGGGTACCGTAGAATATCGCTACCTGTTGGGGCTTAATTCCTATTTTTCCGGATTTACTGATTTCGGCTGGAGCACCGATGCAACTAAAACCATTGGCGCTTCAAAAAATTATATTGGTGCAGGCGTTGGGCTTGCCTTCGAAACAAAAGGTGGCATCTTCAACATTAGTTTTGCTGCCGGTAAACGAAACGATCTTCCGTTTGATATTCGCCAGGCTAAAATTCATTTTGGTTATGTGAGCCTGTTTTAAACCCGGTAAAAAACAAATTTCAAATAGTTTTTCTGCTGTCAGTTTGCTAAGATATTTTTGCCGCCAATATTTTTGCTTTGAAATTATTACTGCCAGCTATACTTTTTATTTTTTGTTCGATAGAAATTCAGGGGCAGGATTCTATTAAAGCGGTTAGTGATTCAACTGCAGATGCAGATACATCTTTACATTTACAAACAGGTAATTACGCCAGGGGTATTGATACGGTAACAGCAAGCGACTCCGTAAATCATGCGAATGCAAAAACAAACACCTTGCAAAATGCTGCATTCACCGATTATCGGAAATTGTTAGATATACCTTACCTGCCATTTAAAAATGTTCCTCTTTATCAAATAGCGACCCCAAAAAAACGGTGGACGAAGGATGAATTATTTTACCTGGTTGCCGGGTTATTACTATTTCTCGCGTTTATAAAATTTGTTTTTGGAAGATATTTTCAAAATATTTTCCGGCTATTTTTTCAGCCATCCTTCCGGCAAAAACAAACCCGCGAACAATTGTTGCAAAGTAATTTGCCCTCTCTTTTATTCAATCTTTTTTTTGTTTTTGCAGCGGCAACCTACTCTGGTTTGCTTATTCAATATTTTCATGCAAGTAACTACAGTTTTTGGATGTTATTTTATTATTGCTCGGCAGTATTGAGTGTTATATATGCTTCTAAATATATATTTCTTTGGTTCGCTGGCTGGGTATTTAATGTAAAGGAAGCAGCGGATACCTACACATTTGTGGTTTTTCTTATCAATAAAATATTAGGGGTAATTATCATGCCTTTTATCGTAATTATAGCGTTTTCAAACAGCGAAGTGGTCACTGTATCTCTGACTATTTCAGTATTATTGATTACTATTTTATTTTTATACCGGTATATAGTTTCCTATGCACCGGTTCGTAAGGCGATGAAAGTAAGCCCGCTGCATTTTTTCTTTTATATATCGGCGTTCGAACTTATCCCCCTTTTACTCATTTACAAGGTGTTAATGCTTTATTTGAATAGAAGTCTTTAATTTTGTACAAACCTTAGGATAAAAGCATGGTAAAAAATGGGACAAAAATTGTGAAAGCCGGCTCTGTAAAAAAAATCCTGATTACCCAACCTAAACCGGATAACGATCGCTCTCCTTACTTCGAGCTTGCAAAAAAGTATGGAATTGACCTCGTGTTCCATCCTTTTATCAAGTTAGAAGGAATTCCCTCCCGGGATTTTCGAAAACAAAAAATTGACATTCCAAATTATTCAGCCGTAATATTTACAAGCAGAAATGCGATTGATCATTTTTTTCGTGTTTGCGAGGAAATGAAAATTACTATCAGCCAGGATACGAAATATTTTTGCATCACAGAGGCCGTTGCTTTATACCTGCAAAAATTTATTTTATACCGAAAAAGAAAAGTTTTTTATGGTGCCGATGGGTCCAATAAAAGTATGTTCGATGTAATTAACAAGCATAAGGAAAATGAAAAGTTTCTGTATGTGTGCAGCGAGAACCAGCAGGATAATGAAATTGTGAATTGGTTGAAAAATAATAAATGCGAATTTGCTTTAGGGTTTATGTACCGTACCATCAGCAACGACATTAAGCACGTAATGGAGCAGGAAGAGTACGATGTTATTTGTTTTTTTACACCAAGCGGCGTTAAAAGTTTGTTCGATAATTTGCCAACATTTAAACAAAACGGAACGCGAATAGGTGCATTTGGCGGAAATACTTCCAAAGCCGTTGAAGATGCCGGTCTTACTTTAGAAATAAAAGCCCCTGCGCCACAGGCAACCAGTATGGTTGCAGCGCTCGAACAATTCCTGCTGTTAGAAACAAAAAAGAAATAATTTTTATTCCTGAAATTTATTGATGACCCGGTAACGCTGGGTCTTTTTTATTTTGAACTCATCATCTATTTTATGCATACCCATACCAACAGGCTTATACATGAAACCAGCCCTTACCTATTGCAACATGCGCATAACCCCGTAAACTGGTATGCATGGGGAGAAGAAGCTTTAAACATTGCAAAACTTGAAAACAAACCGATGCTGGTGAGTATTGGTTATGCTGCCTGCCATTGGTGTCATGTTATGGAAAGAGAAAGCTTTGAAAGTGAGGCCGCGGCTGCATTCATGAATGCACATTTCGTTAACATAAAAATAGACCGGGAGGAACGACCAGATATTGATCATATTTATATGGATGCAGTGCAGGCAATGACGGGGAGCGGCGGATGGCCACTCAATGTTTTTTTAACCCCAGATGCAAAACCATTTTATGGAGGAACTTATTTTCCGCCAGTAAAAGCCTTTAACCGCAGCAGTTGGATAGAAATTCTTACCGCGATCAGCCAGGCTTTTAATGAGCGGAGAGACGAAATTGAGAGCCAGGCAAACAACCTGCTCAATCATTTAAAAACTTCGAACACATTTGTACTAAATACCAACGATGCTGCTACTGAGACGAACAATAAAGCGTTGAACGAGGTGGCTGAAAACATTTTAAAGAATGCCGACAAAACATGGGGAGGCTTTGGTTCCGCACCAAAATTTCCGCAAACTTTTACAATTCAATTCCTGCTCAGGCATTTTCATTTTACAAAAGATAAAAATGCGCTAAACCAGGCGCTTTTAAGTCTCGATAAAATGATATTAGGTGGCATTTACGATCAGTTGGGTGGGGGATTTGCGCGTTATAGTACCGATAGCGAATGGTTGGCTCCGCACTTCGAAAAAATGTTATATGATAATGCACTTTTAATCAGTGTTATTTCAGAAGCATACCAGGTAACAAGCGATCCGCTATACAAAAAAACCATAGTGGAAACATTGACGTTTATTGAGCGGGAATTATCAGCCAGTGATGGTGGTTTTTATAGTGCACTTGATGCTGATAGCGAAGGGGTGGAGGGAAAGTTTTACACCTGGTCAAGGTCTGAAATAGACGAGATATTAAAAGACGATAGCCCGTTATTTTGCAATTTTTTTGATGTGAGCGAGAAAGGAAATTGGGAAAGGGTGAATATTTTGAGGGTGTTAAAAGGTGCTGAACAATTCGCAGCGGAAAACCAAAAGGAACCTGGTGACCTGGAAAATATACTATTTCAATGCAAAGAACTTTTATTGGCAGTAAGGAGTAGGCGAATTCGACCTCAGTTAGACGATAAGGTATTGTTAAGCTGGAATGCTTTGATGAATACTGCTTATTCCAAAGCATACGCTGCAACCGGCATCGAACACTACCGGATTGTGGCTATTCAAAATATTAAATTTCTTGAAGAGAAGATGAAAGGGGAGGACGGTTCCTGGTTTCATACCTACAAAAACGGACTGGCAAAATATCCTGCTTTTTTAGATGATTATGCCAACCTCGTTCAATCGTATATTTTTTTGCAGGAAGTTACCGGTAATGAAACTTACCTTGAAAAAGCTAAAATCATTACAGAGTATGTGCTGCAAAATTTCGTGGAAGATGAAAAAGGATTTTTCTTCTACACCCATCAACAGCAAAGCGATGTGATAATACGAAAGCGTGAAATTTACGACGGCGCTATTCCATCCGGCAATTCAACTATGGCTGCTAATCTTGCTTATTTGTCAATGGTATTCGATCTTCCTGAGTGGTTGGAACATGCTAACAAAATGAATGACCAAATGAGAGCAATGGTAATAAAGTATCCGACATCTTTTGGTATTTGGGCTATGAATATGCAGCTGGAAAATATGGGCGTGTATGAAATCGCATTGACAGGAAAAAAATCCGCCAACATACTTCCTTCGTTTTTGCATCGTTATATACCAAATAAAGTTCTTCAAACATCTGTGTTGCCACAGCCAAACTATCCACTGCTTCGCGATAAAAAACATGAGGAAGATGTAAAAATTTACCTCTGTAAAAACTATTCGTGCAGGCAGCCAGTTACCTCTGTTGAAGCATTGATTGAACTTTTATAATTTTCAAATCATTAACACAATAAAGCATATGTTGCCACGTTTTAAATTTGTTCTGGCTCCCATTTAGGTAAAGGGTTTTCTAAAATGGGACGTCAGCTTTTTTGAATAATTTATTTTGTTACATTTGCTTATACCTTTTAATCGTTACAAAAGAATGAGAAGTCAACTGTTTGCATTAGCAGCTTTATCAACCATTGCTATAGGTTTAGCAAGCTGTGGGAAGAAAGGCAAAGCCAAAGGAGTACCGGATAACGGCCAACTGGTAGGTGTAGCCTCCAGTGTTCGTGGCAGCATGGGTAAGCCTTTAGGTATGGTTTATATCCCGCCAGGAACTTTTCATATGGGACCAAGCGATGAAGATGTTAATTACAATTTTACTGCCCGCAATAAGCAAGTTTCCATAAATGGCTTTTGGATGGATGCTACCGAAATTACCAATAGTGAGTATAAACAATTTGTTTGGTGGGTGAGAGATTCTCTTGCTGCTAAAGAACTGGGTTATGGCAAAGAGGTGGACGGCAGTTTTGCAGTTGACTGGAAGAAGGCCAACACCATTAAATATGGTGACAAATCGATAATGGAAAAAATATCCAAACTTACTTTGACACCCGATAACAGGCTTTACGGTAAAAATGAGATTGATCCCGAAAAAATAACATTCAGGGTTGAAT
>JANPIA010000220.1:0-22119 GCA_031424735.1 Segetibacter sp. | reverse complement strand
CGAGCAATGCAAACGTTGGGTGTACCCTATCCGCAAGGCTACGATACGCAGGCAAATGCCGACGTAGTTACGCAGGGACAAAAGATAAAAGCAAGTTTGAAAAAAGATAAGATAGACGCATCTGCCACCAGCGAAATAGTGGCGCTGATAGCTTACCTGCAACGCATGGGTACCGATATAAAAGCTGGGCAGGCAAACCAGGTAGCGGCGGCAGCAAGCAAGTGAGTGAGTAATTTTTTTAGCCAGGCATAGGTACAACCTTCAGCATAGTTGCATCGCCCTCTTGTACGCCGGGCACATCGGGCAGCATTAACCAGCTATACAATGCAGGCAGCATACAGGCTTGCATTGTACAGCATACTAAAACACACTTCACCAACAAACCATCAACATGAAGTTTATAAACTATTTAGAAACGATAACCGGGGTCGATGTTTACGCCATGACATCGTTCCTCATCTTCTTCAGCTTTTTTATTGTGATGACCTTATGGGCATGGCGTGCAGATAAAAAGCTGATAGACAAACTAAGCAATATACCCTTAGACGGCGATACTGAATCCTAATGCGAAAAAACATTAAACAATGAAACAGGGAAAAACATCCTCCATAAAATCAGCCATTACGCTTTGCTGCCTTGCTATTTCTTCCGCTGCTTCTGCACAGGGCGCGCCAAAGCCTTCTGAATTAAACAATCCCTTAGCCATCGTTTTATTGATAGTTGCGGCTGCACTTATGCTGGCTATTGTAATGCTTGCCCCGGCACTAATTGGGGCAGCCCAGGTTTATATGGAAAAGCGACGGGAGGAGGCTGCCAACGCTACACCTGTTAAAACGTTGCTTGTTATTGGACTCTGTTTTACCTCATCCATTGTATTTGCGCAGGATGGTGCCAATGCAACCGCTGCCCAAACCGTTAGCACCACTATCTCAGGCTTGTCAAAATTCTCCTTTTATACACTGATGTCTGTCATAACGCTGGAGATAATTGTGTTGCTTACCATGCTTCATTATTTAAAATTGCTGATCACAAAAGATAAGGTGGTAGTTGCTGTGGAGCATAAACTTGCAAGGATACCGGTATGGAAAACGTGGTGGGAAAAGATCAACAGCTTTCGCCCCGAACACCAGGTGGGCGATACCGGTCATAACTACGATGGCATTCGGGAACTCGATAATAAATTACCACCCTGGTGGTTGTACGGATTTTATGGATGCATTGTATTTGCCATTGTTTACCTGTACCGTTACGAGGTAGTGCACAGCGCGCCTTCGTCAAAACAGGAATATGAAATTGCCATGGTTAAAGCTGAAGAAGACAAACTGGAATACCTGAAAAACGCCGCCAATAATGTTGACGAAAATACAGTGACCCTGATAGCCGACGCCGATGCTTTGGACGAGGGCAAAAAAATTTTCTTGTCTACCTGCGCCGCATGCCACGGCCCGGAAGGTCAAGGCACCGTGGGTCCCAACCTTACCGACGACTATTGGCTGCACAAAGGGAGTGTACAGGATGTTTTTAAAACAATAAAATATGGTATTCCTGAAAAAGGAATGAAATCGTGGAAGGATGATTTTTCTCCAGTTCAAATTGCAAAGCTAACCAGCTACATCAAATCCATTCGTGGCACAAAGCCCATTAACCCTAAGGAACCGCAGGGCGAAATATTTACAGGCGAATCACCTGCACCACCCGATAGTTTAAAAACAGGCACCGACAAAAAGTTCGCCTTCAACAACCCATGACTACTGTAGCAGATAATATGGATATAAAAGAAGAAAACATTCGGGTAAAGCACCACGATGAATTCCGCGATCAACTGGCAACCATGGATGAACATGGCAAGCGAAAGTGGATTTATGCAAGGCAGCCAAAGGGGCGATTTTATAATATAAGAAGCTACCTCAGCCTCTTATATTTTATTGCTTTTTTTGGTCTTCCATTTTTACACATCAATGGCAGACCGCTGTTCCTGTTTAACGTAAACTCTGCCAGGTATATATTGTTTGGTAATATATTTTGGCCACAGGATTTTTTTATCCTTGGGTTAGGCATGATCGCGTTTATCTTTTTCATCATTCTGTTTACGGCGGCTTTCGGCAGGTTGTTTTGCGGCTGGGCATGTCCGCAAACCAACTTTATGGAAATGATGTTTCGCAAAGTAGAGTTCTGGATAGAAGGAAGCGATACCAAACAAAAGATGCTTGTAAACCAGCCATGGAATGCAAATAAAATCGTCAGAAAATCGGCGAAGCACATCGCGTTTTACCTGCTCTCCTTTATAATAGCCAATACCTTTCTGGCTTATATCATCGGCGTACACGAGCTTGAAAAAATTGTTACTGGTTCGTTTACGGAACATATAGCGGGCTTTGCATCGCTCCTAATTTTTAGCGGCGTTTTTTATGGCGTGTATGCATTCTTCAGGGAGCAGGCTTGTACCGTGGTTTGCCCGTATGGCAGGCTGCAAGGTGTATTGCTCGATAAAAATTCAATGGTTGTTGCTTACGATCATAAACGTGGCGAGCCGCGGGGGCTGTCAAAAAAGAATGAACCGAAACCTTTTGGCGATTGCATTGATTGTTTTGCATGCGTAAAGGTTTGCCCAACCGGAATAGATATACGCAATGGTGTACAAATGGAATGCGTTGGATGCACCGCTTGTATAGATGCCTGTGACAACATTATGGATCACCTTGGCAAACCACGCGGGTTGATCCGCTATGCCAGCGAAAACAGTATTGAAAATGGAGAGCCTTTAAAATATACATCGCGAATGAAAATGTACACCGCATTATGCGGTGTTGTGGTACTTATACTTTCTGTTATTTTAATTACCCGTAACGATGTGGCGGTAACCATTATGCGCACACCCGGCATCTTATACCAGGAACGTGGCACCGACAGCATATCGAACCTATATAACATAAAGCTTTCCAATAAAACCACGCAAACCATACCAACTACGTTGCGCCTGGAAGGCGCTTCCGGTGCAGTGCAACTCATTGGCAAAAACCATATTGATGTAGTGGCGGAAGGACAGGGCAGCGGATCGTTTTTTATTGTTTTGCCAAAAAAGAATTTGCACCAGCGCAAAACAGAACTCAGCCTCGGCTTGTACGACGGATCCAAAAAAATAACTATTGTAAAAACTAATTTTTTAGGACCCGTTCCCGAATAAAAAAATATATACCATGACCTGGGGAAACAAATTATTGATAGCATTCATCGTTTTCGCATTACTGATGGGATCGCTTGTTTATAAATGTATGCAGCAAAATTTCGAACTGGTTTCAAAAGACTATTACAAAGAAGAGCTGCGCTACCAGGATAAGATTGATGGCATGAACAACGCCCATAAATTATCAAAGGTATCCATTGAACAAACGGCAAATGAAGTGTTCATTACTTTACCAATTGAAGTACAAGGCTTAACCGCAACCGGGGATGTTTTGTTTTATTGCGCCACTAAAGTAGCAAGCGACAGAAGGTTTCCCCTCCGACTAAATAACGAGGGAAGGATGGTAATTGAGAAAAATAAACTCGCAAAAACCAACTACATCGTAAAGCTTACGTGGCAAACACGAAACAATAAATATTACAGCGAACAGAGCATTAAAATTATATGATGCTTCACATTATCCTCACCGCTTTTACCATGGGGCTGCTTAGCAGCTTCCACTGTATTGGCATGTGCGGGGCTATTGCCATATCGGTTCCTGTACATCATTTGTCGCCTGCTAAAAAAATAACGGGAATACTGTTGTATAACTTTGGTCGTACACTCACCTATGCCATATTGGGCGCCTTGTTCGGACTAATTGGGCGGCAGCTTTCACTGGCGGGCTTTCAGCAATGGTTTTCCATTATTGCAGGTTTGTTTATACTGACTATATCAATTCAATCGGTGGCAGGCAAACGCGTTTTTCACATACCAGGGTTTAACCGGGTGGGTGTTTTTGTGCAGCAGCTCATATCCAGGTTTATTAACAAAGCCTCGTTCGGCAATATCTTTTTATTAGGCATGGCAAATGGCTTACTACCCTGCGGGCTGGTGTACCTTGCCATTACCGGGGCGCTTGCTGCAGGCACCATAACCGGGGCGATTAGTTTTATGGTAGCTTTCGGACTGGGCACTTTACCGGCACTCTTCCTCCTGTCTTATTTTGGTTTCCTTATTCGCATGCCTCTTCGAAACGCAATCAAAAAAATGGTGCCTTATGGGGTGGGTGTTATGGGCGTGTTTTTGATAGTGCGCGGTTTAGGTTTGGGCATTTATTTAAGCCCTGCAGTCAGAACTTCGGTACAAACTATCATTACCTGCCACTAACAAAAATCCCGGCGGTAAAGCCGGGATCCTATTTAATTTGCAAATTACAATTCATACATGCGTCTTGCTTTTTAATTCCTGTTCAAGTAGTACCGCCTTTTTAAACAAAATGTTTTTCTCAATAAACAAGTGTTTTTCCATATCGTAATGCAAGTCTTTTAGCTCGTGCAAAACAAGTCTCATTTTTGCACAATCGTGTGGGTGCGATGTATAGTTGCCGGTGATTATTTTAAGTGTTTCTAATATTCCGTCAATTTCTACATGTTCACTTTGCAATACATCTACCAATGCATCAATGGTTATAAAACAAAAACAAGGGGGCGGGCTGCTGGTTCTTTTTGCGTCCAGCATATTTTTAATATAGGGGAACAAAACCCGTTCTTCAAGTAAAAGGTGGCTGCACCATATATTTTTAAGATTGGTGAATAACAACTGAAGGCGGTATATATCATCGTGTTTAACGGCGGAGTTAACTGCTATTTCATGAAGCATACCGGATATCATGGGTTCATGTTTATAAAAGCACTCGTGGTATTCCTCACTTATATAATCTATCAGCGAATCGAGTTGCCAATGTTTCAGCTTGAAATTGGTAATGTCGTTGTTTTCGCCTGTTAACTCCTCCAGACTATGGATTTTTCCGCAGTGTGCATTTAGCGAATTTGCTTTGCTGGCACAGGCACCACAACAACTTTTTTTCTCAGTAGTGCCAATTGGGAGTGTATCGTTTAATGATGTGTTCATAATGCTATTTAAGTGTGAGCGACGAACTCCTGCAAATAGATAAAAAAGCCAGCCGTTTTTTTATGACCTTCATCAACCGGTAACGAAAGCCTCGTTACATTTTATCACCGTTGCCGTCACCTTAATTGCAAATCATTGTAATCATCTTCGCGAAAATCTATTCAAAATGATAAATTATATAACAGCGAACGATGCTGTAAATGCGGTCCGGTCGGGAAACCGTGTTTTTATTCACGGCAGTGCTGCAACGCCGGTTCACATTGTGCAGGCACTGCAACAAAGGCACAGCGAGCTGGAGAATGTTGAGCTGGTTAGTATTACAAACCTCGGCGAACTTGATTTTGATGATCCCGTTTACCGTTCCAGCTTTTTCTTCAACTCCCTGTTTGTTTCGGCAAACACGCGTTCGGTAGTTAACAGCGATTATGGCGATTATGTCCCCATCTTCTTAAGCCAGATACCACAGCTCTTCCGCAAAAAAGTTTTACCTGTTGATGTGGCCATCATACAAGTTTCGCCGCCCGACCTGCATGGCTACTGTTCGCTCGGCACTTCGGTAGACATAGCAAAATCTGCCGTGGAAATGGCAAAAACCATTATTGCACATGTAAACCCCCGTATGCCCCGTACCCATGGCGATGGCTTTATACATGTAAATAAGATCACCCACCTGGTATGGCACGAATGCGAGTTACCCGAATTGGATTATTCATCAAAGGCAAGTGAAAGCGTGGCGCAAATTGGGCGTAACGTAGCCTCGTTAATTGAAGATGGTGCCGCGCTGCAATTAGGCATTGGCGTAATCCCCGACCAGGTGTTGAAAAATTTAACCGGTCATAAAAACCTGGGATTGCATACCGAAATGTTATCAGACGGTGTAATACCGCTGCTGGAAAGTGGCGTAATAAACAACAGCGCAAAAAAATTAAACCGTGGACGCACTGTTACAGGCTTCATGGCCGGCACACGTAAGCTATACGATTTTGTACACGACAATACTTCGGTAAGGGTAATGGATATCGCCTATGTAAATGACACCAGCGTTATTCGCCAAAACCGCCGGGCAACAGCCATCAACAGCGCCATCGAAATAGATCTTACCGGGCAGGTTTGTGCCGACTCTATTGGCACCTACCAGTTTTCCGGCATAGGCGGTCAAATGGATTTTGTACGCGGTGCCTCACTTTCCGAAGATGGTAAGCCAATCATCGCATTGCCCTCCACCACCTCCAAAGGCGTATCGCGCATAGTACCTTTTTTAAAAGAGGGTGCCGGCGTTGTTACAACCCGCGGTCATATACATTGGGTAGTAACCGAGTTTGGCATTGTAAACCTGTTTGGTAAAAACCTTAAGCAGCGGGCTAAATGTTTAATAAGCATCGCCCATCCCGATCATCGCGAAAGCCTCGATAAATCGTTTTATGAAAGGTTTAAATAAGGGTTGAGGAGTAGAATATTTTTGGTCCGGGCAATGGCTCATTCATCGTCATCGTTGCATCGCCCTCTTGTACTTGCAATTATCTATTCACCTGGATTCTACAAAACGAAAAGCTATAAAATAACAAAGGCGCAGATTTTATTTGCGCCTTACTTGTTTAAAAAATACACCTGTTAATCTTTTAACTGGTTTCCGTTTTTGTCAATGATGAGCCATTTGTCATCTTTCATCACACTCGAAAAACCCTCTTTAAAAGAGTCGGCATAGGAGAAAACAAAACCGATCACCTCCTTACCACTCCTGTCAATATATCCCCAGCGCGCTTTATCGTTGCATACAGGTATCAAGCCAAACGAAAATTTACCGGCCATGGCATACTTCAAGGGAATGATAACTTTGCCCGAATTATTTATAAAGCCGGCTTTACCGTTAGCTACAACTTTTGCAAGTCCATCGTTAAAACTAAATGCTTCATCGTAAATAAATGGGATGGCCACACTTCCGGTGCTATCCACAAAGCCCCATTTGCTGCCAAGCCGCAAAGCGCTGTACCCTTCTGAAAATTGAAACGCCTCATTGTATAAAAGCGGAACAACCAGTTTTCCTTTTACATCAACAAAGCCAATTTTATGCGCTTTTACTACTTTGGCTAAACCCGTGGTATTATCATCAACATAGTCATAATTTTTTGTCCATGTTTGTGCATTTGCAGTGGCTGCTACCATTACCGCCACAATTAAAAAATACTTTTTCATAAATATAATTTTTTAGGTGTATGATCTTTTAGGTGTAAAGCTACCTGCCTGCGGGGCGTTGGTTTATGATGCCCGACACACACTATTATGATTGCAGACACTATCCTACCAGTGGCTGTATGATTAAAGGAATGATTGCGTTTTCCGTAGCCGTATTGGGCCATCCTTTTACCAAGCAAAGTTTTAGTGCCTGTGCTTGCTTGTATCTATAACACCAATTTCCAATTAAAACCAACTTTTAACTATGTGACAACAATCACAAATGCTGGTGAGGTTCATCATAAAACGGGGGTGATGCTGCAAATACTTTTGTGAGGAATTAAAACAAAAATGTCATCAAACACATCACTCACAAAACAAATTTTATTTTATGAAAACTATTAAACATCTAACCCAAACTTTAGCGGCAATTGCACTCGCTTTGTTTTTTATAATACCCCTGGCTATCCAGGCGCAAACACGGTTTCACGCTACCGCGTTAGGCATTTCAGTTACCGGCACTTCAACATTACACGATTGGGAAATGAAATCTGATAAAGGACAATGTGACGCAGTTATCACCGTTGCCGGCACCAATGTTACTTTTTCAGGATTAACTTTTGTGGTGCCAGCCGAAAGCCTGAAAAGTGGTCATGGCATGATGGATAAGAATACCTACAAAGCTTTGCAAACAAGTAAAAATGCAAACATTGTTTTTGTTCTGTCAACGGTTACAAGCATCGCCACTTCCGGTTTAAACACCTACCAATTTAAAGGTACCGGCAAACTAACTATCTCGGGCAATACTAAAGTAACCGACATAACCGCTACTCTTAAATACAACCCTGCCGATAAAAGCTTTACCTGTACAGGTAGCAAAAAATTCAAAATGTCGGAATATGGCGTAAAGCCGCCCACCGTAATGCTGGGCACTATTAAAACCGGCGACGAAATATCCATCAACTATAACATAAATATTAAAAGCTAATTACAAACCAATCCAAAAACTTATTTCAACTAATTAATTTAAAACAACAAAAAATGAAAAAGATACTACTCACTACTGCAAAACTAATGCTCGCAGTATGTACTGCTCTTCCCCTGGTTTCATTAGCCCAGAATACCGATAAAGAATTTTATGGCAAACCTGGTTACTGGAGACCCAAAGATCAAAAAGGTATCAATGTATTTGAAACAACAAAAGCGTCTGATACTATTCCCTACGAAGGTGCCCGCGTTCGGTTCGGAGTTGGCTTTACCCAACAGTTTCAAAATTTAAAACACAAAACCGCTACAACCCAGGCGTTGTACGAAATGGGCCCTGGCTTCAACCTTGCAATGGCTAACTTATTTACTGATATTCAATTGGCAGATGGTATCCGTTTGGATGTTACTACTTACCTCTCTACACGGCACCACAACGAAACATGGGTAAAAGGTGGTTACATTCAATTTGATAAACTGCCATTCAAAGGCAAATTTTGGGGCAACCTGATGAAACTGGCAACCATCAAAATTGGTCATATGGAGGTCAACTATGGCGATGCACACTTTCGCCGTACAGACGCCGGACATGCTTTATACAATCCATTTATCGAGAACTATATTGTAGATGCTTTCTCCACTGAAATTGGCGGTGAAATTTACCTTCAAAAAAATGGCTTGATCGGTATGGTTGGCGTAACCAATGGTACAATCAACTCATCAATTGGCAAACAGGCGAAAGACGCACTGAACGACTCAACAAAAAACCCTGCAGTGTATGCTAAAATAGGGTTCGATAAAACTTTGGCAAACAATGTTAGGGTACGGTTAACCGGTTCTGTTTATGTAAACAACAAATCGCAGCGCAATGTATTGTATGCAGGCGATCGCGCTGGTTCTCACTACTGGGGTGTTTTAGATCCTAAGGGTGCAGCTATGACAGCCGCATTTACTTCAGGACGTTTTAGCCCCAATTTTACCAGGAACATTAAGGCTTTTATGGTAAATGGTTTTTTGAAAGTTAATGGACTTGAAGTGTTTGGCACATTAGAAACAGCTAAAGGAAATGCAGGTTTAATCAGTGACAATACAAAACGCAAAATGAATCAAACCGCTGTGGAAGGTATCTATCGCTTAGGTGTTAAAGAAGATGTTTTTGTTGGCATACGTTACAACACGGTTTCTTCTGAATTGCCAGGTTATACTACTAAAATAAAAATAGACAGAACAGCATTCAGCGCCGGTTGGTTTCTTACAAAAAATATTTTACTGAAAGGTGAGTATGTAAAACAGAACTACAAAAACTTTGCTGCAACCGACATTCGCAATGGTGGCAGTTTCAACGGATATGCAGTTGAAGCAGTGATAGGTTTTTAACAGATCAGCAGCTTATAAAACAGAACAATGGGTTCGCAAATGCGAGCCCATTGTTTTTATAGTACATACCAGCCATGCTATTTATATGATCACAATCACATTTACTATTGAAGCGCATCATAAGGCTTTGCACGGTGCTTAGATAGTTTTGTTTACTGACAATAAAATATTTGAACAGCCTGATTTCAATTTAAAACATAATGAAACCTAATTTTTTAAAACGCTTTATAGGCTGCCTGCTTACACTGGCAACTTTTACAACAGCATTAGGTATGCCCCCAAAAGTGGCTAAAAAAGCCGTGATCAAATGGGCGGTACAAAAAACAAGCACACTGCGTATCACAGGTAAAACAAACCTTGCCGGCTTTGGCTGCGATATAAAAGGGTATTATCAAACTGATACTATTGTGTACACCGAAAGTGAGGACCTTAACAGGATAGTGCCTTTGCAGGGTGCGCTCAATATCGACATCAATAAATTTGATTGCCATAATAAAATGCTCACCAGCGACCTGCGTAAAACATTGAAGGCAATAGAACATCCAAACCTGGTGGTTCGGTTTATTGCACTGGAACGCATGCCTGCTTTTGCAAATAATAAAGACGTTGTAAAAGGCTGGGTGGATGTAGAGCTTGCAGGCGTTAATAAAAGATTTGATATTGATTACAAACTTGAAAAGAAAGAAGGTGTAATACAATTAAATGGTGACCGATCTTTTTGCTTTTCCGATTTCAAATTAACACCCCCGAAAAAGCTTGGCGGTATTGTACGGGTGAAGGATGATTTTTATGTAAACTTCAAGCTGGTGCTTAGTGAAGTAAATTAAGATTTCTGCCCCGCTCCTTCCGGCACAATGCTGGTTGAAGGCAAATTTTTAAAAGAAGGTGCATTGGGTATAAAACTCATTTCATCTCGTTTTATAAACCTGCAATTATGATCCTTATGGTTGAGGTGGCATACACTTGAATCAAGCACTTCCCGGGTTTTATTGTAAAAATACATTGCACGTTGTGGGGTGTTGCCAATGCAAACCACACCCAGTTTGCCGTACTGCGATAACGTGCTGATCAGGTGAAACATCACCCCTTCCTGCGAACTGCCGTTGTACATTAATTCGTTGCACATGGCAATATCTATCAGGTCGTGCGGGGTAAGCCCAATGTAACGATCGCTTTGTAAATTATCGGAACATACATAATACCGCGGCAATCCATTGGCGGTATAGTAGCAACCATTTTCAGCATTGTATTTTCCTTCAGTTAAAAACTGGAGCAACAAATAAGGGTGCGTGGTACCACCCTTGCGAAGGTTGATTTCGATGGCATAATGCTCCCACTTACCCTGGTGTTTTATAGAAAAAAAATCGATGGAGAAGCGACCCAATACACCCAGCTTTTTAAGGTGTAAAGAAATGCGGTTTCCCAGGTCGGCAATTTCTTTGGCGTACTCCACATTTGCCGGAAAGGTTGCCCCTAAAAATACCTGACCCTGCTCTCCTCCCGTAATTTGGTCGTGTGTGGATATTACCTGTATTTGTCCTAAGGGATCTATGCGGCATTGAACCGAAGGTGTCGCCGTTATATCCCCATCTAAAAATTCCTCAACAATACCGCCCAATTGTTCAAACTTAAAAAGGAAACTTTTATAACTCACTTGTTCGGCAACAATTTTTAACCGCTGGGGAAGTTGCTCGACTATCCAGTTTTTAAGCTCTTTTTCCGGGCTTTCATCAAAACAAAAAACAGCATTTCCTTCACCGGAAAACCCATCATTTATTTTTATTACCGCTTTTTTTAAACGGGGGTTTGCTTGTTTAAGCGATGTGAGCGAACGAATAATATCCGCTTCCGTAACCAGGTTTTCAAAACCTGCAGGAACGGCAATGCCGCAAAAGCGAAACATTTGCCTGTTACAACTTTTGGTACCAAGGTATTGCAGTTCGGGATCGCACCCATAAATAGGCGCATTTAATTGCAATGCCAGGCTGCGTTCTGTTTCGGTTACATTAAAGCACGAAATATGTGCCGGGTGCAAGGGAGAGATGTGTTTTTTTATGCGTTCAATCAGGCGCGGTCGTTCCAATATTTTTTCGGTCAGCGATTTTTTTGATGCGTCGTAACAACTGATGAATGTTAGCCTTTGCCTGGCATGATACCCTGTAATACCAGGCAACAGGTGAAGGTAATAATCTATAATAACCGGGTCTACCGGTAGGCTGGTAACATAAATAAGATGTGTTTGCGGCATTCGCAGCAGCATTAGCATACACAGCATTCTTTCCTCGTAATAGTGTGCGCCTTTTATCTTATCCAATATTTCCCTGTCGAGGCTCAGGCTTGGTATAACCACAACCGTTTTGGGAGCCATTCTTTTGGGAAATACTTTTTTAAACAGCGGAACAATTCTTTTCTGAAGTTTCTTAAATTTTACCGCATCATCGCTATCAGGCAGCGTACTAACCTTCATCGGTAGGGTCTTTTTTTTAAATGATGATAAAATCCTGCAATTCAGTAAGTCGTTTCATTGTTTTTCGAAGCGACCCGATACCCGGTTAATTTTTATCCGGTACATCACCTCTTTAAGTCGCGTGGAATCATCCAGTTCCTCGGCCGTGATTGTACGCGCAGAATCGTGAACGGTGCAGATGGTTGACAAACAAAAAACCTTGTTCAGCAAAATGGCGCGTGCATCTTCCGCATTGGTATCTTCCAGTTCTTCAAACTCACCATCTATTACTACGCTTTGCCAATTCTTCATATCTGTCATAGCGTCTACCTCAAAACATACATTAGGGTTGGCACGAAGTATTTTTAGTTTTTCGCCTTCGTTGGTTTGTCCGTAAATATAATTTCCATCGTAAGTATAAGTTACAGGCACTATGTACGGATGTTTATTATCGGTGCAAGCCATTCGGCCAACTACCTGGCTGGATAGGATGTTGCGCACCTGGGTTTCTGTTAATTCTCCTTTCATGGTTAATCGTTTTTAAGTTTACAAATAGTTACAACTGCCACTAAAAAAACATAGCTATCAGTCAGCAATTTTTTCCGCTGCGTTTTTCACATCGCATTGGCCTGGTAAATGGATTCATAGAATAAAAAAATTAGGGCTTGGGGGCCGGTCAAAGTTTGCCTGCAGAAAGGGTAACAGGAACGCCAGCCACTGTGCAGGTAGCCGGGTTGATCTTCAATTCAATATTGCTATCGGGAAGTAAGCCTGGCTCTCCAGATGTCGCTTTCAACCTAATTTCAGCAGTAACGGCTCTTTTATCGGGTAGCTGAATAACCTTCGTAATCTCCTTCGGCACAAATACTTCTTTCAAAAAATTATTATAGCATTGCTGCAAGTCTACAAAAAGGCTGTAACCATGTTTTATACTCTCAAACAATACCTGCTCTTTTTGTTCTTCTGAATAATGTTCGTTCACAGGCGGGTAAATGTGATCGGTATTGTCGTTTATGGTGTGAATGATCTTCACTTCGGTTGCATGAAAACTATGCAGAACCAGGTCGATACGGTTCAGCAACAATTTATATTGCCCGCTAAAGTTTGGATAACTGTATCCGGCGTTGAGCTTAACAAGTTCTGTTTTGATATTATTTATCCTGCAACGGTAACCGGATATTTCTGTTTGCCATAACATACAGTAGTGCAGAAAATTGTTAAGCGTTTTCATGGCAAAATTAGTTGGGACTTATGCCCCGGTTAAAGCATTATTGCAGTAATTTATTTTTAGGTACAGCCTGGGTGTACCGATTTAGTTTGGTGTAAATGTAAAGCTGCTACTGAACGCTTTTTATGATGACCTATAGCCGCAAACATGATTGTTGTCAGGAATGAAAAATTTACAGAAGCTATTTTTGCCGGTGCAATATTGAGCTTTCATTTACAAACATGTTTTAAACGCAAAGGGACGGGCAAAAACAAATGAAACTGCTATAGGGTTTTAGTGTTTACTTTTAGATGAATAACAGGTCAATTAGAATTTGTAATTCTACGGGAAAAATATAGATATGTCACCAAAAGAAAATGCTTTTTCATTAATTCAAAATTATAACAACGTGCAGCAATTTGAGGCACTGTTCAATTATGCAACTATTGGTATTGTTGTTACCAGCGATAAGGGTGTCATCATCAATTTTAATAAATACGCCGAAATACAATTTGGTTATACAAAGGATCAGATTTTAGGAAAAACAGTTGAAGTGTTATTACCGGCATCTGTTCATTCGCGGCATATAAAATACAGGGAAGATTATTACCAGGATCCGCAGCCGCGCATTATGGGGCATGGGCGTGATCTGTTTGCGCAAAACAAGGATGGCAATACGTTTCCGGTAGAAGTAAGTTTAAGCCACTACGTAATCAACAACCAAACTTTTATTATTGCGTTCGTAATTGATATTACCGTTCGTAAAAATCATGAAAGCCTGGAAAGGGAGCAAAAAAGCGAGTTGGAAAGAATTACAACCGAGATAAAGAAAATGAATACCGAACTGGAAACAAAAGTAGCGGACAGAACAAAAATGCTTCGCGAAGCTTTAGAAGAACTGGAAAAATCGAAAGAAGAATTGAACGAAGCTTTTGAAAATGAAAAAGAGTTGAGCGAACTGAAGTCGCGTTTTGTTACCATGGCATCGCATGAGTTCAGAACGCCCCTTAGCACTATACTTTCATCGGCCTACCTTATTGAAAAATACAATGAACATATAGATGATGGAAGAATTTTAAAACATATACAAAGGATAAAAGGTGCAGTTGGTGGTATGAAAAACATTTTAGAAGATTTTCTATCGCTGGGTAAGCTGGAAGAAGGACTGGTGAATATTACCATGGAGAAAACCACTTCAGCAGAACTTTCCGGATTACTGAATAACCTTGTAGAAGAGCTTGAACCGCTATTAAAACACGGACAGCAGTTTTTACTTAAAAATGATGTGAACCGCGACGTGTGGGTTGACAGAAGCCTGTTAAAAAACATTATGACCAACCTCGTATCGAACGCAATTAAATTTACGGGTGAGAATTGTGCAATTGATATTCATGCAGATTTTACGGAAAGCGACCTTACTATTTCGGTAAGCGATAATGGGATAGGCATTTCCGAAGAAGACCAGCAGCATTTATTCGAACGTTTTTTCCGTGCGAAAAATGCGCTTAACATACAGGGTACGGGGCTGGGTTTGCATATAGTGGGCAAATACCTTGAGCTGATGAAAGGCAAAATTTCGCTCACCAGCAAAATAGAGGAAGGCTCAACCTTTATCATTTCTATTCCACAACAATCATTTTACTCAGAAAATAAAAATGAAAAAGATCCTAATAATTGAAGATAACCTGGAGGTGAGAGAGAACGCAGCCGAAATGCTTGAATTATCAAACTACAAAGCCATTACAGCCGAAAATGGAAAAGTAGGTGTGGAACTCGCTTTAAAGGAGTTACCCGATTTGATTGTATGCGATATTATGATGCCTGTATTGGATGGTTACGGAGCTTTTCACCTGTTAAGCAAGCATAAAGAAACGGCTTGTATACCCTTTATTTTTTTAACGGCAAAAACGGAGAAAGCAGATATACGCAAAGGGATGGAAATGGGCGTGGATGACTACATAACCAAACCCTTTGATGGCATAGAATTGTTAAATGCAATTGAGGTAAGATTGAAAAAAAGTGAACTGATAAAACAGCAGTACACCGGACCGGAAGCCTTGAATGAATTTTTGACCAATGCGCAGCAAACCGGCAAAGTAAACCTTACCTCCGACGAGCGGGATGTGTATACTTACAATAAGAAGCATGTGCTTTACAAAGAAGGGCAACGTCCCCGATCGGTTTACCATGTAGTATCTGGTAAGGTAAAAATTTCAAAGACCAATGAAGATGGGAAGGAACTCATTACCAACATTTTTGGACCCGGCGATTTCTTTGGATATACTTCCATTTTAGAAGATGTGAACTATAAAGAAGAAGCCCAAATATTGGAAGAAACAACCCTGATGCTGATTCCACGCGACGACTTTCAGCAACTGGTTTCAAACGATCTGCAAATAGCAAAATCGTTTATTAAAATAATGACGCAAAACATTGTTGAAAAAGAAGAAAGCCTGCTGAACCTCGCTTATAATTCGCTGCGTAAAAAAGTGGCTTATGGTTTAATTCAGTTATTAGATAAATATAAGGCAGATGATAATGAGCAACCAATTTTGAATTTGAGCAGGGAAAATATGGCGCAAACTATTGGCATAGCTACCGAATCGCTCATTCGCACATTGGGCGATTTTAAAGATGAAAACCTCATAGATATCCAGTCGGGCAAGGTGATAGTGACGAACGAAAACAAGTTGAGAAACCTGCCCTACTGATAAGCCAACTGGACTAACTGAATTTGGTGATTACAAAAACTTGTTTCAATTAAAGTACACTACACGGCATGTGCAATAAACACCGGGGCTGCATGTTTTTTCAGGATGTCATCGGCGAAGCTCTTTTTAAACCAGTTAGATATTTTTGACCGATTATAAGAACCGGAAATGAACAGAGTATCTTTTTGTTTGTTGGTCCAGGTGGCTAAATATTCGGACGGATCAAAAAACAATTCCCTGAAATTGAGGTTTGAAAAATGGCGGCTTGCAAATTCCTGCAGGTAGTCAAAATCGGGAATGTCGTCGTCTGTTTTCTTCACCCAATAAAAAATATCTGTGGGCAGGTGGGTTAAGCCTGGGAAAACATCGCAAAACATTTTAAGGGCAAACATGCTTTCCTTTTTGCCATTGTAGGCAATAGCAATACGCTTTATACACTGCACCTCTTCAGGAATAACCAATACAGGACATTCGGCATATTTAAGCACTTCGCGCAAATAACGGTTTGGCTGTTCTGGCTCTATATCTGCAAAAAAAAGCTCACCGCTTACAATAACCATATCGGCAAAGCGGGTTTCTTTTATCATATCATCAAGGTTCCACTCATCGCTTTCCCTATGAACGCGGTGTTCAATATTGTTTGCAATACACAACGCCGTAAATTCCTGTATGCCCTTATTGTAGGCATCCTGCTCTGTTTTGGTGTACACAACATACGGGCCACCCGGGGCAAACGTGTTTGAAATAACTAATCCATCGTTAATGGAATGAAAGAAAGCACCGGTAAGCAAAAAAGGCTCCTTTTCATACAGGTTGCTGATAAATTGAAACGCTTTATGCGAAAAATTTTTACCGTCGGACAGGAGTACAAACTTTTTCATAATACAATTTTTAAACACTCAACGGCTGTACACCGGCAAGCCATCTTTAAAAATAAGAATGCCGGTAGTTGGTTTACATGATCCAGAGAGGAAAGAAGGATGATTGGCGTCAGTAAACTGGTGCCGCTTTAACGGGGGCTTTCGGTATATAGTTAAAAGTAAGTATTGTGTCCTATCGATTCATTGTATTAATTGCTGGATCGATATGGGACGGTATAATTTTTTTATGATGTAGAATTGCCGGACTACATATTGCAAACCGCGGCAAATAAATCATAGAGCCATTATTGACCGGAAATATTTAGGAGAAGAACAAACCTTTAAAAAGAAAAAATCGTATTTGCAGGCGATGATAATGTGTTAAAGAAGTGTATATAATTAACCCGCGTCCTGTTTTTTTATTGTAATTAATTGAGTTCTTTTCCTTCTGTAATTTTTAATTGTTCTATCTATAAAACCACTAAAATGAAAGTTGCCGTAACTATTGCCATTGAAGTGCTGTTTGTTATTGTTGGAAGTTTTTATTTGCTGGGTATTGTAGCGTTTGAAGCATTGCATAAACACGTACCCGGTCTCAAATTACTTCAGCATTAATCGCTTTCACCTGGTCTCCATCAGGGCTTTGAAAAGCAATCAACAGGTTTTGTATCCGTATCCTTATTTAACCCGGTGAACGCCGGGTTTTTTTATTCCACTTCCACCATTGCTTTTATCACCTCATTTTTAGGGTCGAGCCAGCTGGCGAAATTACTTGCTACCTGGCTGAATTGAACCCGGTGGGTAACATATGCAGCGGGGTCAACTAACCCACTTTTCATACTGGCGATAACATGTTCAAAATCGTGGCGGGTTGCGTTGCGGCTGCTCATTAATGTAGCCTCGCGTTTATGAAATTCAGGATGGCTAAAACTGATCTCGAATTTCTGCAGTCCCACAAGCACATACCTTGCACCATGCGCCATGTACTTAAAGGCATTGTTAATCGCTTTTAAATTGCCGGTTGCATCTATAACCACGGTGGGCATATCGCCATTGGTTACCTGAAGCAACTGTTCCATTACATCGCTGTCCATAGCGTTTACTGTGTGGGCTACCTTCAACCTGTTTTTACAAAAAGCCAACCTGCTACTGTTGATATCCATGCCGATAACCTGTGCACCGGCAATCCGTGCAAACTCCATGATGCCTAAACCAATTGGACCCGCACCAATTACCAGTACATATTCTCCAGGCCGCACATCGGCACGGCGAATGCTGTGTGCTCCTATTGCCAGCGGTTCTACCAATGCAAGCTCATCGTAACTTAACCCGTTGCCGTGCACCAGCGAGTAAGCGGGTACGGATAAATATTCAACCATTCCACCGTCTGTATGCACACCACAAACTTTTATAGATGCACAACAATTGGGCTTGCCCGACCTGCAGGCAATGCAATGCCCGCAATTAAAATATGGAATGATGGTTATGGTTTCACCATCTGTGAAACCTTCGGTTCCATTGGCATCAGCAATTTCTGCCGCCAGTTCATGACCCAAAATACGTGGGTAGGTAAAGTAAGGTTGCGTGCCTTCGTACGCATGTAAGTCGGTACCGCAAATGCCAATCCGTTTTATCTTTAACAATACCGCTCCTGTTGAAATTCCAGGATACTCCCTGTCCTGGTATTCCAGCAATCCGGGTTCGTTACAAACTAAAGTTTTCAATGGTGTATGATTAATTTTTAAAAGATATCAACCATTCTATGTTGTCAGCATTATCGGGTGTGCTTTGTATCCATAGTACCTTTTCACTGTTGTCGTAAAACCATCCTTCGTTCATACCAGCCTTGCTTACCGCTTTAAGTGATTGCCCATTTACGGTAACACTGGTTGGCGCAGCCGGCACATGTATTTTACCTGCGTAGCTATGCTTTTCTGTTATAAAATTTCCCACAGGCTTATTCATTTTTATGGCAAGCTGTGCACCATTAAATATAGAAGTGATACGCGTGTTTGAAAACTTACCATTCTTGTAATCCTGGCTGCTTCCATCATCTTCATAAAGGTCGAAATAAGATTGCTGGTGCGGAAATATTTCAAGCGTAATTACATCAACCGGTTTTTCATTAATGTAATTCATGGCGGGTTGCATTGGCAGGATAGAGCCGCCTTTTACAAAAATGGGTAACTGGTCCGTGGGTGTAACCACGTGAATGTATCGTTTACCCGTGTATTGCTTTCCTGTCCAGTAATCGAACCAACTACCGTCGGGCAAATAAATGCTTCTGGTTTGTGCGCCTTTTGTTGTTACAGGGCATATCATCATATTGTTACCAAACAGGTATTGATCTGCTATATCGTACACGTTTTCATCATCCTGGTACTCCAATACCAATGCCCGCATTAATGGCATCCCGGTTTTGTACAGGGTGTATGCATTGCTGTAGATGTAAGGCAGTAACCGATACCGCAGCGAGTCGTACTTTTTAAAATTTCGCAATGCTTCATCGCCATAATTCCACGGTTCTTTATAACCGGGGTGATCCATACCAAATACCATGGCTACCGGGCTAAACATTCCAAACTGCACCCAACGCATATAAAGCTCGGGATCGGCAACATGCTCAAAGCCGCCCATGCAATGTCCCCAATAACCAACACCTGATAGTCCTATGTTTAACCCGGCTTTAATAACCGGTGCAAAGTATTGCCATTCGCTTGGCCAGTCGCCGGCAAAAATAAATGGATAGCGCTGTATACCTGCATAACCTTCGCGGGTGTGGTTCAATCCACGCATACCATTCAACTGCTGAAATTTTTCGTAAGGAGCCTTAGCGTAAGCTAACGGAAACAGGTTGTGCAATTTTTCAATTTCCTTCCCGGTAGGTCCGGTCTTATTGCTTTCATTTGCAAGTGCACCAAAAGCGCTACCCTCATCCGTCTTTAAAAATTTGGCGCCTAAAGCGCCCACCCGCATTACACCATGCTTCCACCAAAAATCAACTGCATTGCTGTCAAAAAAATTTACAAATTCACCGGCATATTTTCCTTCGGGATAAGTAAATTTTAGTTGCTGCGCCGTATCGAGCAGTTTGATCTTATTGCCATTATCAAACCTGGGGCGAAGATGCAACCCCACCATTTTATATTGCATCGCATACAGGCTATCAAACATGCCTTTGGGGTTTGAAAATGTTTCGCGCCATTCAAACGAAGTTGCTCCTTTACCGCCTACCTCTCCAAAAATCCGCCACGTGCTGTCGAGCCAAAGCAGGTCGGCGGGTATGCCCATTTCTCTTAATTTCCGCGCAAGCGCTATCACGTATTTATCCGATGTAAGGTTTTCGTAACTCCACGTACCACCGGAGTAGGTGCCTACATGCAGTCCTAAACTAAACCGGGAAACGAGTGGTGATCTACCCGTTAATGATGTGTACGAATCTAAAATAGAAGGAAACCTGGGACCATACATAAAATAATAATCCAGCTCGCCACCGGTGGCTTTAAAACTATATTCATCGCTAATGGCAGCACCCATATTCCATTCGGTTGGATAGGCATTGTGCAGGAAAATACCATAGCCTTTCGTGCTCATAAAAAAAGGTATGGGACAATAGTTGGCTTCAAGAATATTATAGGCGCCAACAATATGCGGCAACCCTTCGCCCCTGCCAACTTTAAGCTTTAGCTTTTTGCTTCGCTGGTCGGTAAAATCCATGCGCTCGCCAAAACCGAAAACATGCTCATCGGCTGCAAGTTGCTTTGTACAACCCACCGCATCACCAACCTTTTGGGCTGCCATATTTTTGTCGGATGAAAGCAAACTTCCATCTGCTTTTAATACATCAATCCGAAAGGGTGCTTTATAAACTTTTACCTGGAGAGAAGATGTTTTTAATAAAAAGTAAGAAGCGGTTTCCGTATATTGAACTGGTATCGGCGACCAGTTGTATTTCACTACCATCCAGGGTTCGTTGACTTCAAACACCCTGTTCCAGCTATAGCGCACTCTAAAGAGATCAGCTTTACAAAATTCAATTTTTACATCGCCCGAACTGTTGGAGAAAAAAAATTCATTACCCCGTTTTACAAAACCTTTTTTGTAATTGCCAATGCCTTCGGCAAGTGCTGTGGAGGCAACAAGAACAAAGGCTATAAATAAATAAATCTTAATGAAACGCATGCAATCGTTTTTTCGGTGAACACCTTATAATCGAAGTGGAAAACTAATTAAAAGCAGTTATTAACTGTCCTGTAGTATGTGTTAAGATGATTGACATTTACGACACATCTTCATCCAACTGAAACCTGGATAGCCTTGTGCTAAATCACCGATCAATCCTTTTTACTCACCTCGTTAAACAACAAAGGCCACGCTTTATCAGCAACATGCGCGCTATTCATCCATTTTTCCATTTGTTGTATAATAGCAGGATTGGCGGCGGCAACATTGTTGTTTTCCCCGGGATCGGTTTTTAAATTGTAAAGTTCAATGGGACTATGCTGCTGCATTGTTACATTCAACCTGACGCCTTTCCAATCGCCTGCCCTTACTGCCTGCTTACCACCGCGCTCGTGAAACTCCCAATATAAGTAAGGGTGCTGCAACTGCTGCCCTTTGACCGATAAGACGGGTACCAATGACAACCCATCTAACCTGTCTGAAACCCGCATACCAGCCAGTTGTTGAAAGGTTGGAAAAAGGTCCCAAAACGCACCAACATGGTTTGATACACCGGGCTTGATCGTTCCTTTCCAATTTGCAATAAAAGGTTCGCGGATGCCTCCTTCATAAAGGTCGCGCTTGATGCCTTTCAGCCCGCCGTTACCATTAAAAAATTCGGGGTCGCCACCATTTTCTTTATGCGGTCCGTTATCACTCGTAAATAAAATAAGGGTGTTTTTTTCGATTCCTTTATTGCGGACGATCTTCATAATCTCGCCAACATATTTATCGAGACGGGCAACCATGGCTGCAAACGCCGCATGAGGATATTCATCGAAATGATGGGCTTCCCCATCCTTTGTTTTTGGCTTTTCCAAAACCGGGGCCTCGTTAAATTTCTTTACATAATATTCGTACACTGCATCGTGCGGAACAATTACATCCGCATGTGGTAAGGTATATGGCAGGTAAACGAAAAATGGTTTGGAACGTTTTTCTTTAATGAAGTCTTTTGCCTTTTGATGAATAAGATCGGCAGAGTAAACTGAATCATATTTCAGGTTACCAGAAAGGTCGATACGATTATGGTTTTGCCAGAGATGATCAGGATAATAATTGTG
>JANPIA010000219.1:0-2276 GCA_031424735.1 Segetibacter sp. | reverse complement strand
CATCGTTCCAACCTAACATCGCCAATAGATTAATAAAAGCCTCAGGCAAAAACCCTTGTTCTTTAAAGCCTTCCGTCAGCTCGCCATTTTTAGGGTCGCTCCAGTTCATGGCAAAAACCGGAAAACCATATTTAGCGCCATCTCTTTTGCTTAGCTTACCATTAGGGCCTAATATCAAAGGAAGATGTGCCCATAACGGCATGTGATCTTCTCCAAATAAATAACGCCATAACAACACATGCACCGGTGCGCTAGGTAGCCACTCCTCGCCGCGGAAGGCGTGGCTTATTTGCATGAGATGATCGTCTACTACCACAGCTAAGTGATAAGTAGGCATACCATCAGCCTTAAGTAAAACCTTGTCATCAACGATGGCTGTTTCAAAGCTTACCTCACCTCTTATCATATCGTGTAAAACAACCGTTTCGTTTTCCGGCATTTTTATGCGAATGACATGCGGTGTATTCTTTTGCAAAAGAGCATCTACCTCGCCTGCGGATAGCACCAGTGAATTGCGCATTTGCCTCCGTGTGTTACGATCGTATTGTGGCGAGGGATTTTCTGTTGTGCGCTGTTGGTTTCGCATTTCATCCAACTCCTCTGCAGTATCAAATGCATAATAAGCGTGGCCTTGTTGCACAAGTTGTTCAGCGTATTGGCGGTAACTGTCTTTTCTTTCGCTTTGCCGGTAAGGACCATAATTCCCTCCATGCTTTGTACTCTCATCTGGTGTTAAACCACACCATTGTAAGGTGTCAAAAATATATTCTTCAGCACCGGGCACAAACCGGGTTTGATCTGTATCTTCTATTCTTACAATAAAATCGCCGCCATGCTGCCTGGCAAAAAGATAATTGTACAATACTGTACGAACGCCGCCTAAATGCAAACCGCCCGTTGGACTGGGAGCAAATCTTACCCTAACTTTTTTTGCCATAGATGCGCAAAAATACGAACTGGCCGCTACCGACCCCGATGGTACCTGAAGGATTGGCGACAGGAACATGTACACCTATAACTTCGTTTCTTTATTTACAACCGCATGTATCGTTATTTTATAAAAATTCCGTGGTGGCTACGTAAACTTTATCCTGCTTATGTATGGAAGATGCCTGCAACGGAAAAAACGGTGTATCTAACCTTTGATGACGGCCCTCATCCAACAATAACGCCGTGGGTTTTACAGGAGCTAAAAAAATATGATGCTAAAGCCACTTTTTTTTGCATTGGCAAGAACGTGGTTAGTCATCCAGAAGTTTATCAGCAGATTTTATCCGAAGGTCATGCAACCGCCAACCACAGCTTTAATCATTTAAATGGATGGAAAACCAGAAACGACGCATATGTAAAAGATGTTGAGGCAGCAAGCGACGTAATTAAGAGTAAGCTATTCCGCCCACCATATGGCAGAGTTAGAAAGGCACAAGCCAGAGAATTGACGAATGCCATGAAACCATCAAAGCTTAAAGTAGTAATGTGGGATGTGTTGAGCGGAGATTTTGATAGGGCGATTAAACCAGAAAAATGCCTGAAAAATGTATTAAGCAATACTGAGCCCGGGTCAATCATCGTTTTTCACGACAGCGATAAAGCTTATGAAAATTTACTGTTTAGCCTGCCCGATGTTCTGAAGCAACTATCAGCTAAAGGATTCAGTTTTAGAAAGATAGAGTAGGTCTTTAAAAAATTTGGGCCTGGGTAGAAACCCTGGCCCGTTTTTAATCCGTACCCTATGAAAACTGGTTTAAAGGTATAAACTTTTTTTTAATTAGTGCAAAGTAATTTGACGAGTATTTCCGTTTACTGTTAGAGATGCCTGGTTATCGCAGGTTCCATTTCCGTAGTCGAGCACGGCAACCCATGGCGTATTAGCAGGAAGACCATGCCGCACCGTTCTTACAATTCCTTTTGATATCCAGCGGCAGGTAAATTTTTTAATCAGCGGCTCTGTGATCTCACCGTTCCATTGGTAGATGGTAGCGTTTCTTTTCACCCGTCCATTGCCCGAACCGGTAATTTTAAAAATGTCATCGGCAGGCGCTGACGTGCCATTGCCTTCAATTTGTGTATTGGTTCTAACTGTACTCCAGGCTACAAAGTCTCCGTTGGTCCGGGTAAGTTTTCCATCAATCACTTCAACCTTAAACTGGCGTTGGTTGGAGCCCGCCGTGGTACCTGTTGTATTAGTTATTTTATGAGTGCCCTCCACAAGCACGGAATCTATTTTAAAATTCTCGAAGGTTGTTGTGGCGGAACTACCAGCGGTGATTAACCTG
>JANPIA010000218.1:0-1776 GCA_031424735.1 Segetibacter sp. | reverse complement strand
GCTACATTATTGCCGGCCCCTTTCGTTATCAGGGGGCACCTGCGGAGCCCATGGAATTTCCACGTTCGGTATTTCTACAAACGGATTGCTCCTATGGAGCAAAAGACGCCTGCGTTGAAAATAACAGCCATTTTTTGTAGCTACATTATTGCCGACAGCTTTCGTTATCAGGGGGCACCTACGGAGCCCATGGAATTTCCACGCTCGGTATTTCTACAAACAGGTTGCTCCTATGGAGCTGAAAAAACCTGCATTGAGAATAACAGCAATGATTCTTTCATATTTCTACAAACTGGTTGCTCCTTTAGAGCAGAAAACGCTTTGATACGAGGCGGCACCAAGGCTTTGCAGAAGTTGGTTTGAACATAGAATAAAATGTACAAGTGTGCGACGCAACAATGTTGATTAAAGATTGCAGGCCGGGCTCCAAACAACTACGCTAAATCCGCAAAATGCTTTTCCATTTTTCTGAAATACCAAACACCGCTGGAGAAGATAATCAATGCACTCATCCAGCTTATGGCAATTATATCCCACGGCATTTGTTTGGCAGTAGCAAAGGATATTCTAAAACCTTCAATTGCACCTACCATGGGATAAACCGCATATAAATGATAGGCTGTCGTACCAAAACTACTCAGCACTTTTGAGGCGGGAAATGCCACCGGCGCTATGTACATCAACAAAGGGATCATAAACTGCAAGGCAAATTTAAAATCGCGGTATTGGACAGAGAGCGCCGAAAACCAAAAGCCCAAACCGGCTGCAGTTACCACAACCAGCAGCAGGGGTACAATTGCAAACACCGTATTGCTACCCGGCATATAACCGTAAAAAATCATGATGCCAACCAGTATAAGGAATGATATGCCGAAATCGACCAGCTTTGATAATACGGGCGTTAGCGGGATGATGATGCGTGGAAAATACACTTTAGTGTAAATGGACGACGCACTGATAAGACTGCCGCCCGCCTGGTTAAGCGCGTTGGAAAAATACGTCCACGGTATAACGGCGAGGCACGAGAAAACCGGGTAGGGCATACCGGCAATATCTGGTTGCACACCAGCCAGCGTACCAAACACCACACTAAAAATAACGATCTGGAATAATGGGTTAATGATTGCCCAGGCAAACCCCAACACTGTTTGTTTGTATAAAACCGTTACATCGCGCAGCACCATAAAGTACAGGAGGTCCTTAAACTTCCATACTTCCTTCAGGCTAATGCCGGCAAGCTTGCGCGATGGTTCTATAACGACTACCTGCGGGTTGTGGCTCATTGTGTTGACAGGATAATTTGGGTCTGAATTCGATTAGTGAACTGCTTCGTGGTATTGTTTTGCGGCAGGGCTCATACTTTCAATTTCCTGCTTCAATACCTCCAGCACACGTTCCGTGCATTTACCATCATTGTAAGTAATGATAGCGTTTACTATGTCATCGCATTTGGCAATAAATCTTTCAGGGTATTGCAATGCTTCATTTATATAATCAATAAGCTCCTTACGGCTGCGGGCTAAAGCAAGCCCGTTGGTTTGCATAATCGGCAGGTAATACTCCTGAAAATAGTAAGTGATCAACGGGTACTTTTCGTTGGGGTATAATTCATCGTAGCCGGGACCGATCTGCGGCTTTTTATAAACGCTGCCATCCACCGTCATGGTAGAGCTTAGGTTAATATGAACATCGCAGTAATAAAGCGTTGAGCAAAGTTTGGCAATATCCTGGTGAGTAATGTTTGCATACGATAGTTTGGCAGTGCCCGTCCACGAT
>JANPIA010000217.1:0-1960 GCA_031424735.1 Segetibacter sp. | reverse complement strand
GTGCTGCATTTTGCAGAAATTTTTTGTTTACTTCGGGGTTCTCTAACGCACCGTCTAACAGCGTATCCACATAACCCTGTATGGCAAATATGGGTGTCTTAAATTCGTGCGAAAGGTTTTGTAAAAATTCTTTTCGAAAAGCTTCATTGCTCTTCAACTGCTCAATTTCTTCTTTACGTTGGTCCGCCCATTTTTCAACATCTTCCCTTACTTCCTCCAAACTTTTTTGCGGCAGTATGTATTTGTAATAAGTCTCTTCGCGAACCGTAGCTTTTGTTTGGTAGATGAGCTTGTAAATAAGTTTGATCTTCCTGTTGATAAATTTTTCGAGGATAAAGTAGATCAGGCTATAAGTATAGGCAAGTGAAACGGCAAAAACGATAAAAGAGATCCACCATACGGGTTGTATAAAATAAGCGCCTATCGCCAACGGTACCGATAATATCAGCGCTGTATAAAATGAAAGTTGCGGGGTCGACAGGTTTTTTGTGCTGAACATTCTGGCAAAGCTATCGGGTTTTAGCGTTAGATGAAATCTAAAACCGTCTCAGTAGTTTTTATATTACCCATGATAGTTACTGGTTAGGCGACCAGCAACGGCAAAAGTTCTTAAAATTCTTCCGAACAGTTGTGGTCGCCGACCAACGGCAACTGGGAAAGCTTCTTTAACAGCGATAATAAAAACGCAGATTAGTTATCAAATTTGTATCCCACCCCCTTAACAGTGGTAATACAATCGCTGTCCATTTTTTGCCTGATCTTCCTGATGTGAACATCAATGGTGCGATCGCCAACAATTACATCGCTGCCCCATACCTGGCTCAAAATTTCGTTTCGCAAAAAAACCCGTCCCGGTTTAGAAGCCAGTAAGTATAACAACTCAAATTCTTTTTTAGCCAGCACCACTTCCCGTTCCCCAATGGTTACTATGAATCGTCCCGCATCAATAGTCATATTTCCGCATTTCAATACATTGCCATCCACCTTATTAACACGGCGAAAAATTGCATTCACCCTGCTAACCAGTACACGTGGGCTAATGGGTTTACTAATGTAATCGTCTGCACCGGATTCTAAGCCGTTAATTTGTGAACGCTCGTCGCTGAGTGCAGTTAAAAGAATGATCAATGTATTTTCGAAAGATGGTTGCGAACGAAGTGCCTGGCAAACTTCAATGCCCGTTTTGCGCGGCATCATAATATCAAGGATAATTAAATCGGGCTTCAGCAGCTTTGCTTTCTCCAGGGCATCTGCACCATCTTTAGCGGTATAGATATGGTACCCTTCTTTAGTAAGGTTATAACTGATTATCTCCAGTATGTCCGACTCATCATCCGCTATTAAAACTTTCTTCCCCTTAACTTCCATTAACAAATTATTTACACAAAAATAATTTTAAGGTGTACTAATCAAGTCGGTGCGGCATTATAAAATTGTTAAGTAAATACTATTTGCGTACACGCCAAAGCCTTTCCGCCATCAAAAAAACCAATACTTCATTTTAGGTAGTATTTTTGTTATACAACAAACACCATGGTTAAATTTTATTGTTTCCTGTTATTATTGTGGATTACGGCAGATGGTTTTACACAATCTAAACCCGTTATACCAATGATGCGAAAGCTTTTTCATGAAAATATTGATAAGGCGCAGCGTAACATTGATAAGGTGGACAGAAAGGAGGATAAACTGGTTTTTCCCGGTAAAGATGAAATGGAAAACGAACGCATTTCGGAGGCTTTAAATTTTAAAGTTGATGAGATACAGAACTATATTGAACTGGATAAAACGCTTGACAATAATACCAAAGTAAAATACCTGCGCGGGCTTAATGAAGTTCTCAATTCGTACGAAACCCTTTTACGGAGAAGACAAATAACTGCATCGCAGTTGCCCTACCTTGTTGTTGCCTTTAAACATGCACAGGAATTAGAGAAACAAAATGCTTCTGTTGCGCCGG
>JANPIA010000216.1:0-3350 GCA_031424735.1 Segetibacter sp. | reverse complement strand
CACCAGCAAACCAGCATCCATCCGGTTACCGGCAATCCACCAAACCAGTAACCCCATACTAATGGCCAACACTATTTCCACTAAAGGAAAGAATACTGAGTAGGCAAAAATGGCTTTTACATTGGCGTTGCGATGTTCCTTATTGATACGGTTGAATTTATTGAACTCCCGTTCTTCCGAAGCAAAAGCCTGAACGATCTGCATACCGGTAATATGCTCCTGCACAAAAGCATTGAGGTTGGAAACCGCGTTCCTTACACGAATAAATGATTTGTTTACACTTTCTTTAAAATAATAAGTTGCAACAATCAGCAACGGAAAAGGGATGATGCTAATGAGGGTTAGCCGCCAATCTATCCAAAACATGGTGGCTAATGTAAAAATGATAGAAAGCAGGTCAGCAATAATAGGGATAAGCCCCTCTGCAAAAATTTCATTGATACTTTCAATATCGTTGATAGTTCGGGTGGTTAGTGTTCCGATGGGCGTTTTATCGAACTGGGAAAGATTGAGCGACATTACTTTTTTGTAAACGGTAACGCGCAAATCCTTCACTACGCTTTGCCCCAAAAGCGCTGTAATAAAAGAGAAAGTAAAACGAACACTGGTTTCAATAAATATGAAAACCACCTGGAATATGGTAACGGAAATGATAAACCTGGTGGCATCGCTCAAATCAGCATTAAACAAAATCAGCCTCAGCCATCCAGGTAAATGCACTGCCTTACCGGTTGCGGTATCAATTGTTATTTGTATAAGGTAAGGGCGAACCGGAGAAAAAATAGCTAACAAAACCGCCAGTAATATACTGGCGTAAAATTGTTTTTTGTAAGGCTTTACAAATTGAAAAACCCTGCCCAACAAATTAAAATCAAAAACCTTTTTTTTTGCTTTTTCCGCCATAAGTGGGCAAAAGTATGATTTACAATCAATAGCATTGGCAACGTTCAACAGTCAATCTATCAAAGGCCTAACACGGGTTCACCCGGCTGCGCTTTTGTTTTGCCTATGGTTTTGTTATAAGCCATTATGAAAATGGCCCCCAGGTTTCTATGTGGCGGCACATAATCATCGAACCGATCATTGTTTTTAAAACGCTTAGCGAAATCCTTCCACATGTTTGGCCAATTGAGGTCTTTGCCCTGGCGCAATGTCTCGGTAAGCGCTACCAGCATTGGCTGGTTAATGGTTCCGCTGCCAACCTGTTTGCTGGCAATAATATGAGCGAAGGGACAAATTTCCAGCACATCATTAAGTGCATGATAACCGCCACAACTTCCCAGTAAAACTACCTTAGCAGACGGCGCTAACTGGTCGATGGTATATTTTACGTAATAACTATGACCACGATGAATGACCACTGTAGGTTTCAAATCGTTTTCAAACAAGTAGCCTCCTAAATTTTCCTGGGCTTTAGCATCCAGGTCTTTTTCCGCATCCAGCGCCCGGTTGGCATAAATAACCACCGGTGTTCCCTTGGTTGATCTTACCTCCACCCATTCGGGCTTGCTGGTAATTTTCCAGTTTGAATTGCTGTAAGCACCCAGGAAGCTGTTGAAAATTCCCATCCCATCTTTATCGCCATAAAAAAATTGCTGAACAATTATTCTACCAGCACTATCGCGCAACGATTGGTTATTGACAAGATAAACAGGCGGTATTCCAAACTTAGCAGAAATATCAATGTTCTTTGAAGTATCCATGCTTTCAAAAACATTATCGAGAATATCGTAAATAACTACACCCCTTGCATTGCCGTTTTGCTGAACCCGGGCATAGTTTTTCCGAATCTCTTCCATAATTAGTTTGCGAATATCCGGGTTAAAAATGCTTGCATATGAATCCGCCACGTCCACGGCATCTTCCAGGCTGGAAGTTTTTTCGAGATTGCTTGCAAAAGAACGCATCAGCGTATCTGCATTCGATTTATCCATCCTCTTTAAAAAATCATCCAACGTATTATAATTGGCGGCGATTTTTATAAACTTCTTGAAGTAATCAAAATTCACCGTCATTAATAAACTATCACTTTTCGGGTTCTTCATTTTTTGAAACATCCTTCTATAAACGCCCAGGTAACTACTGGTATAAATATCTTCCTCTCCCATTACTGTTAGGTAATAAAGCTCCTGCGGGTTAAGTGGTTCAACAGATTTAAAGCGGATCAAATCAGTTGCTTCATGCAAGCCATTGATCTCATTAATGAACACATCAACCGCTTTTTTACGCAGCATATTTGTTAGCGTGTTCATTACCATAGGGGTATCGCCTTTCTTTGCCCGGTCGGCATATTTTATTTGTGTATTTACCAGCAACCGGTAATACTTGTAGTCGTTGTTCATGTTCTTCTCCAACTCTTCAAGCGTTGTGTTGCCTTTGTACAGATCGTCTAAAAAAGGAAAGTAAAGCCGCCCGGTGTACTGACCGGTTGAATCTTTTAACGTAGCCAGTTTACTGATCATTTTTACCAGCGGTTCATTTACATTCTGAATTCGTTTACCCAGGTCGGTACTGGTTGATTGGGCATAGGTGTACAACTCCTCCTGCTTAATATAAGCAAGCTGCATAATTAAACTATCGGCAAAAGAAACGTTAGGACTTTTTACCAGGAGTGGTAAAATTTTATCAGGATATTTCTGGCAATTTTTCAGCAGTATAATGTCCTTGCTTTCTGCAATACCTACATTGTTTTGAAAGGCGTACGACTTCAATAAAATTTCACCTATTTCGGGTGCATTTGCCGAAACTACCGGCGCAACAGAAGCATTTTGTTTCTCTAATTCCTGTGCATGTTTAAAGGCAACAACAAGGTAGGGCAACTGCGATGCAGTTATTTGTCTTCTCCGTAAAAGGGTTTCGTACGAATTGAGTACTTCATTCAGCCCGCGCAGGTATTTTACTTTGGTATTATTGTCAAGCGTTTTATCCAGTTCAATATAGTTCTGTATCTCATCAACTTTAAAATTCAAAGCCTCTGAAATGCGTTCGTTCTCCATTTCATCCTTACCTGGAAAAACCAGTTTATCCTCTTTTCTGTCCACCTTATCAATGTTACGTTGCGCCTTATCAATATTCTCATGAAAAAGCTTTCGCATCATTGGTATAAAGGGCTTTGTTTGCGTAAAACCATCTACCGAAATCCACAATAGCAATAGGGAGAAATAAAATTTAACCATGGTGTTTGTTGTGCAACAAAAATACTACCTAAAATGAAGTATTGGATTTTTTGATGGTGGAAAGGCTTAGGAGGCGAACTCAAATAGTATTTACTTAACAATTTTATAATGCCGCACCGACTTGATTAGTACACCTTAAAATTATTTTTGTGTAAATAATTTGTTAATGGAAGT
>JANPIA010000215.1:0-2251 GCA_031424735.1 Segetibacter sp. | reverse complement strand
CACCAGCCAGAGGCCGTTGCGGGTACCGATCCATTTGCGGTTGGCAGCATCTACAGCAATCGCCTTTACTTCTTCGTTTTTAAACAGGTAACCGGCAAAACGGTCCTGTTGCACAATGGGCAACTCAGCTTCACATGTACTGGTAAAAGCCTGCTCAGCACAGGTAACAATGCCAATGCCGCTTGCCGTACCTATCCATATAAAACCATCCTTATCCTTTACAACACTAAACACATCGTTCGATGGCAGGTTGCCGCTGCCTTTGCCAAAGCGTAAATACTTCCATCGGTCGTCAGTAAGGGCATCAATATTTTCGCCCGGGTTGTATACGAAAACACCATTGCCCCGCGGACTAACGATCCAAAGCTGGTCAGAATCATCCAAAACAATCTGGCTCAAAGCATTTTCAAAAAGAAAGAAGGGAATACTGAATGCTTTAAAAGTTCCATCAGTTTTCCGAACGTGAAGATTTTGAGCAGCGCCATAATTGCTTATCCATAAATTGTTCTTCCGGTCAAAAGCAAGCCCACTTACCCGGTAACTTGCCGGGTCGCCAATGGCAGGTTGAAGCGTTGAGTTGGTTTTATAAATTTTGATTTGATTGTTCACAATAATATTTACCAATCCGCCACCAAAGCTGCCCACCCACAAGCTTTCGTTAGTGGGGTCTGCCGCAATGGTTATAAAATCCAAAACGCTATCTAAAATGGTGGTGGTAAAGGCTCCGGTGTTGGTCCAGGCACCATCAAAAAATGTGTAAATGCCGTTTCGGTTGTACTGGTAATTCCAGGCATCGTTTACTTCGCCGGCGGCAACCTGTAGTTTGCCTTTATTAAAAATCATTTCGCCGCTGGCGCTCGATGGTGGTCCGTTTGGTATATATCTTTCAATGGCTGTATCTACTTTTGCGAGCCCTCCAAAATAGTCGGCTACCCAAACGGCGTTCTCTTTTAAAGTTGCCCACTTTGGAAAGGAAATAATGCCCGGCTGCGATAAGTTTTTTTCAATAACGCCTGAACTGCTCAACACCAAAACCCTGCTTTGCCCAAAAGCGGTTCGCTGGCAAACCAGCAATTTATCGCCAGCGGCATTTATTGATACAATGGGCCAGGCAGCATCAGCATATAGTAATGAAGTAGTAGTGTTGTTTATGGAAAATATGCTGTCATTTCGCAGCGCCATTACCTGGTTTGATGCCGTTGTAACTACCATCCTTACAACACCACTCAAACCACTTAGAAGCCAGTTGCGATAATCGGCCGGGTTGGCAACATTGATGGCTGATCTTTTTAAACCCTCATTAGTGGCGGCATAATAGAAGCTGCTGTTGATTGCAAAGCCATTTATTTGTACCTGCGCACCGTTGTTGCCTATTTGCCAGGTATCTTTAATTTCAAACTTTTCCAGGTCGGCAACAATAACGCCTAAGCCGCTGCACAGGTAAGCAAGCTTATTATGGCAATACACATACAAAATGGATTTGTTGCCCGCAACATTGCTGCGTTTTATGTCGCCAATATTCCGCACGGTTCTGCCTTTTAATACATCAATGTTGCTGTTGTTATAGGCAATTACAAGTTGCTGGCTGGCAACATCCCACCCAATAGTGCTTACCCCAATATCGTTTAGCCCGGTTACTTTGCTGTACCGGCTTAGGTAGCCCTTATCATCCACACTAAAAACATTATGTATTGTAGCGGCGTACATTTCGGTTCCGCCCTGCACCACCTGTATGGTATTTTGGTAGGGCAAATGTTCGCGCCACATACCAATGGGCTGTAACGTAGATTGTGCGATGCTAAAAAAAGAAATCAAACAACAAAAAAAGCCGTGGTAAAATTTTATGAGGCCGGCAGAAGTATATCTATGAAGCTTTTGTTGCGTCGCACTCTTCAACAGGAGGTATCTTCTTTCATCAATAAATACCGGTGCGGAGGCTTCAAATCGGCGGGTCTTCATCCAGCCAAAGTTAGCCTGATTTTACAGTCGGTCATCCGCTAATAATACGTTTCTTTGCTAGTCAACTTTAAGCGTTTTGTCAATCACCAATTTTCTATATGTGGTATAGTCTCTGTAAATCAATTCTCAAATTTCGCCTCCCACTACTTATCATACTTTTTGTTGCAACGGGTATTATGGCATACTTCGCCAGTAAAATTCAGTTAAGCTACGAGCTCAACCGGGCAATACCTACCGATAATCCAAAGTACCAGGAATACCAGGCATTTAAATCGCTTTTTGGCGAAGATGG
>JANPIA010000214.1:0-19202 GCA_031424735.1 Segetibacter sp. | reverse complement strand
ACAGTTTGCTTGCGAAGGGTGCAAGGGTAGCAACCTGCGGACGAAACCACGACAAGCTGTATCAACTTCAAACATCTCATACAGGCAGAGACCTGCACATTTACACGGCTGATGTTGGCAAAGAATATGAATGCCGGCAGTTCATAGAATCAACCATCGCTACATTTGGAACTATTGACATACTGATAAACAATGCAGGGCTTTCTATGCGGGCCTTGTTTAGCGAACTGGAGTTGGATACCCTGCGTAAACTAATGGATGTAAATTTTTGGGGAACGGTTTATTGCACACGTTTTGCGCTGATGGAGATCGTTAAAAACAAAGGCACTGTAGTTGGAATATCCTCTGTTGCAGGTTTCAGAGGATTGCCCGGCAGGTCGGGTTACAGTGCCAGCAAATTTGCAGTAACCGGTTTTTTGGAATCGCTCAGAACCGAATTGATGGACGATGATGTAAACGTAATGTGGGTTTTCCCGGGGTTTACATCAAGCAATATTAGAAATGCTGCGTTGAACAAAGAAGCCAGGCCGCAGGGCGAAAGCCCCATGGATGAGGATAAGATGATGACCGCCGAAGAATGTTCGGTGCATATATTGCAAGCAATTGAAAAAAGAAAAAGGACTTTGGTGTTAACGGGGATAGCACACCGTACACTTTTTATGTCGAGGTTTTTTCCCCTGTGGGCGGATAAAATGATCAGGAAATTTTATTTCAAGAAAGGGGTTTTAGTTAGGTGACCAGTTGAAGTTTTAAATTACCTGCATTGTGCATACCTACCTGCTAAGTATGTATTTACTAACAATCTCCGTTAATAATTGACCGCCTCAAAAAATTATATTCGCTTTGTTTTTCTTTTCATCGAAAACAAGAACCAAAGTTACTTTTGTAACAACTCTTACCTGACAAAACAAGGCGATTAAAAAGGGTACAGGCACAATGATAGACAGCATAAAACAATGGCTTTTTCACTTTTCAAATCCAATAACGTTTACCTTTCTATACTCTTCATAACGTATGCCTATACTCACACTTACAACAGATTTTGGCCAGCAGGATTACCTTGTTGCCGCCGTTAAAGGGCAGTTGTACAGTGCATATAAAAATCTAACCATTGTCGATATATCTCACCAGCTTTCATCGTTTAACTACCCGCAAGCTGCTTACTTCTGCGACAGCGCATTCCGTTATTTTCCGCCAGATACCATCCATGTTATTTTGGTTAACATGTTTGATGATAAGCCTCGGCGTATGCTGCTTGCCTGCCACAACGAGCAATATATTGCGTGTGCGGATAATGGTTTACTTACTATGATTGCACAAGGCAAACCCGCTGATGTTGTTGCATTGCCATTACCTGATGGCATATTACCTACCACCTTAACCTGTACGCTGGTAATAGCCAATGCCGTGCAGGAACTCATTAATGGAAGTACCCTAAAAAAAATTGGCGAACCGGTTACAGATATTGTTGAAAAACTACGTCTCCAATACGTTAACAGCCCCACCACCATGGAGGGGCAAATACTATACATCGATAATTTTGAAAACGTGATAGTGAACATAACAAAAGAAGATTTTGACCGGGAACGTAGTGGCAGAAAATTTAAAATTGTTTTTAAAAGAGATGAAGTAATTGATACCATCAGCGAAAGTTATGCTGATGTACCACAGGGCGAAAAGGTAGCATTCTTCAATTCGGCTGGTTATCTTGAAATAGCAATCAACAAAGGAAATGCTGCGGGCTTGTTTGGTTTGCAGGGTTTTTCGGATGCAATGCAAAAACAAAGTATAGCCCTGCAAAACAAGTGGTTCTATCAAACAGTAAAAATTTACTTTGAATAGTGTTTAGCCCGGCTGGTTATTCGGGTACTATTCTTCCGCCACTTTGCCAAATGTGCGAAACCAAATTAGCAGTTAACTTTAGTGCCAATCACTGCTAATGAAATTTATTCTGAAACCTATTCATTGGATATACTGCCTGTATGCATTGATCATGTTTGTGTTGATCATGTTTGTGGCATTACCTTTTGTAGTGGCTGGTTCTTTTTTTGGTAAGATCAACGGTGGCAATTTTATATACAAGGTTTGTAAAGCCTGGGGGGCAACCTGGTATGTATTTGTTGGTATATGGCATAAAAATATTTACGAAACACCGCACGACACTTCAGGCAAATATATTTTTGTAGCGAATCATATTTCGTACATGGACATACCGGCCGCCGTGCTTTGCATAACGCAACCGGTACGCGTTTTAGGAAAATACGAAATGGTAAAGTATCCTGTTTTCGGATACATTTATAAATGTGCCGTTATAACGGTTGACCGGACAAACTCTGAAAGGCGCGCCAAAAGCGTTCGCCAACTGAAGGCTGCACTTCGCAAACACATTTCCATTTTTATATTTCCGGAGGGCACGTTTAACGAAACGGGTGATCCATTGAAAGAGTTTTACGACGGCGCCTTTCGCATTGCCATCGAAACACAAACACCCATAAAGCCAATGCTTTTTATCGACACAATAGACCGCCTTCACTATCGCGGTTTGTTTGAACTTACACCCGGACCGAACCGCGTTGTTTACCTCGCCACGATAGAAGTGAAAGAGCTAACCATTAAAGACCTTGCCTTGTTAAAGCAACGGGTTTATGATGCCATGGATGCAGGCTTAAGAAGATATAGATCCTATCCTGCAAAAATTGTGAGCGCATAAATTGATAATGCTAAAAGCAGATATCTGCACAAAATATCTTTTTCAGTTATTACACTATTATACAAAAGTGTAGTTTGTTTTATAAGGTCCGATGTATGTAATATTCCTCGTAGCCTGCTGTGTTTTTGTGTTCCGTGGTTTCGCACCCGCAACCCCTGGTCCGTTAGCTAGTTAACATTACCTAAAAACACGAGTTTAGAAATGCGCAGCGAAAAGTGGTTTTGCGGGCCTCTTACTGCAATGCAGGGGATTTTGCAGAAGGTATGCCTTGCCTGTTTTAAAAAATCTCCCTTACCTTAACGCCATTGCAACCGTGCACGTAAATTGCGGGCAAAATAAATGGATAACCGCACTGAATTATTAAACTTATTTCCACCAGCTTCACCCGACAGTGTTGAAGATGCTGCAGAAAATACCTCCGGTTATGCAGAAGTGATTATTCCATTGGCGCTACCAAAAAATTATACTTGGGCGGTGCCTGCCAGGTTTGGCACCCTGCCTCCGGGTGTTCGTGTAGAAGTGGCGTTAAAAAACAAAAGGTATTCCGGTATTGTTAAGCAGGTACATACAAAAAAACCCACATCATTCCATCCCAAAGAAATTGAAAATGTATTGGACGATGAGCCTTTGCTGTACCCGCAACAGTTAAAGCTTTGGCAGTGGGTAGCTGATTATTATATGTGCAGCGAGGGTGAAGTAATGCAGGCAGCTTTGCCATCGCATTTTAAGTTATCGGGAGAAAGCATTTTATCGTTTAACGAAGAATATGGAGACGACTTTACCAGGCTCAGCAACGATGAGTACGTGGTAGCAGAAGCCCTGCTGATAAAAAAAGAATTGAAGTTGAGCGAAGTTCAGCAAATACTCGATTCAACCCACGTATACCCGGTAATAAAAAAACTGATCGATAAAAAAGTATGCGTGGTTTGGGAGGCGCTCAACGATAAATACCGTGAGAAAAAAGAAACGTATGTAATACTCAACCCGGTTTTTCACAACGAAGACAAACTATCTGAATTATTGAATAAGTGGAGCAGGGCGCCCAAACAAATGGAGCTATTGCTCAGTTACCTGCACCTAATAAAAACCGTTGGTGAAGTAACGCAAACCGAGTTGCTGAAAAAAGCAAACGCATCTGTAGCGCAGTTGAAGGGGTTAGCCGAGAAGAACATCATAAAGTTAGAGAAGAGATCGACCGACAGGCTGCCATCGTTACCAAAAGATATAATGATCGACTTTGAATTATCCGGCGCGCAATTGCTTGCTGCTGATGATGTTCTGCAGGTGTTCAACGAAAAAGCAGTATGCCTGCTGCAAGGGGTAACCGCCAGTGGTAAAACCCAGATATACATTAAACTGATTGAGCAAAGTATAGTCACGGGCAAACAAGTGTTGTATATGTTGCCCGAGATCGCCTTAACCGCCCAGATCATCCGGCGACTGCAAAAACATTTTGGCGGATACATTGCCATCTATCATTCCAAATTCAACCCAAACGAAAGAGTAGAGATATGGAACAAGATCAAATCAGGGGAAACCAAAGTGATACTGGGTGCAAGGTCTTCCCTTTTCCTTCCCTTCAACAATCTTGGTCTCATCATTATTGATGAAGAGCACGATCCATCTTACAAACAACAGGACCCCGCACCGCGTTACCATGCAAGGGATGCGGCTATTTATTATGCCACATTGTTTAACGCGAAAGTATTGTTGGGTAGTGCAACACCATCTATAGAAAGCTACCATAACACGCGGTTACAAAAGTATGGGCTGGTTAATTTGACTGAACGCTATGGCAATGTAAAAATGCCGGAGATAGAACTGGTAGATGTAAAACGCATTGTCACCAAAAACAAAAGCAAGGTTATATTATCGCCGCAGTTGGTAGATGCCATTACGGCTTCCATCACCGCAGGCAAACAGGTGATACTTTTTCAAAACAGGCGTGGCTACTCGCCTTACCAAATATGCGCTACCTGCGGCTGGATACCACAATGCGAACAATGCGACGTTACTCTCACTTTCCATAAAGCAAAAAACAAGCTGCAGTGCCATTACTGCGGAACGGCTTATCCAGTTATACTTACCTGTGCAGCCTGCGGTAGTCACAACTTCATGCAGAAAAATTTCGGCACCGAAAAAATTGAAGAAGCTTTGGTGGAAGCATTTCCGGAAGCAAGGGTAGCCCGCATGGATTATGACAGCATAAAAGGCAAACATGCACACGATGCATTAATAAAATTATTTGAACAAAAGAAAATCGACATTCTAGCGGGAACCCAAATGGTAGTTAAAGGCCTCGACTAAGAGCATGTGAACATGGTAGGCATTATTGATGCAGACGGTATTCTAAATTTTACCGATTTCAGGGTGAATGAAAGGGCTTACCAGTTAATGGAACAGGTAAGCGGCAGAGCGGGGCGACGGGACGAGCAGGGTAAAGTATTGATACAGGTAAGCAATACCCTTCACCCGGTATTGGAGTTTGTGAAGCAACACAATTACGAAGCGCTTTACAATTTTGAAATTGAAAACAGGAAACAATTTGCTTACCCACCGTTTACACGTATTATTCAAATTATTTTCAAGCATAAAGAAAAGCACATAGCGGAAGAAGCTGCCAACATTATGTCGCAGTTTCTTATTCCAAAATACGGTGATTATTTAAGTGGACCCGCCGAGCCCGTGGTAAACCGTGTTAGAAACCAATACCTAATTGAGTTGTTGCTAAAATTGCCGAAAGATGCGGCGTTAACTCACCAGTGCAAACACGATATACTTCAGCAACAGGTGATCATCCAAAGCAATAAGCGCTACCGTTCTGTAAATATGATTGCCGATGTTGATGCTGTATAGCTATTGCATATTGTAGTTATCTATCTGCTCACCCACCAGTTTTATTAAGTCGGCATCCACCTGCCTGTCGGCATTTTTCAGTGCAAGCCTCCATGTAAATCCTTCGTTGTTTGAGCTGGGTGTTATTGTAAACTGGTAAGCATTGTTGATGGATACATCGTAATAAAACATATCATCTTCCTGGCAACACGGTTTTATTTCGGCAAGTTGCGAAGTACCCTTGTAGTTGTATTCAATATAAAATGGCGTCATTTCCATTGCTTGTTTTTTCAAAGCATATTTGTCCATTCAAAGGTTGTGCCATGGGGCAGGTTTTCAAGGGGGTTACCATTGCGGTTAACTTTATTTGGTTACCGAAAAACCCGCACCTTTGCGCACAACAGCAAGTTATTAAAATTGTATGGTAAAGAACAGGAAAGCGGCGATGGGCTTTATTTTTATAACGCTGCTGATAGATGTTACCGGGCTTGGTTTGATCATACCCGTATTTCCAAAACTGATTACCCAATTAATAAACGACGATATTAGTGCGGCAAGCGAATGGGGCGGATGGCTCACCTTCTCTTATGCCATTATGCAATTTCTTTTTGCGCCGGTACTGGGCAACCTCAGCGATAAATACGGACGAAGACCAGTTTTACTTTTTTCGTTGCTCGGCTTTGGTATCGATTATCTTTTTCTTTCATTTGCCCCTACCATTTGGTGGTTGTTTGTCGGAAGAATTATAGCTGGCATTACTGGTGCAAGTATGACCACTGCCACCGCTTACATTGCCGACATCAGCACAGAAGAAAACAGGGCGCAAAATTTTGGAATGGTTGGTGCCGCTTTTGGTTTAGGATTTATAATAGGACCGGTCATCGGCGGTTTGCTGGGGCAATATGGTGCACGTCTACCCTTTCTTTTTGCTGCCGGTCTTGCACTGCTCAATGCTTTGTATGGCTATTTTGTTTTGCCCGAATCATTAGACAAACAACATCGCCGCGCATTTAGCTGGAAGCGTGCAAACCCAGTTGGGTCGCTCATGCAGTTAAAAAAATATCCATCCATGGGTGGATTGATTGGCGCCTTTGTTTTGATATACATTGCCGCCCATGCAGTACAAAGCACCTGGACGTACACCAACATCGAAAAGTTTCAATGGAGTGAAGCGATGATCGGTTATTCGCTAGGCATGGTGGGTTTGCTGGTGGCAATTGTGCAGGGCGGTTTAATCAGGATTGTTAACCCAAAGCTTGGCAACGAGCGAAGCGTTTACATCGGTCTTGCATTGTACTCACTTGGTTTGCTTCTTTTTGCATTCGCAACGCAAACGTGGATGATGTTTGCTTTCCTGGTGCCGTATTGCCTCGGCGGTATTGCAGGCCCGGCATTGCAAAGTATATTATCTGGGCAGGTGCCACCTAATGAGCAAGGCGAATTGCAGGGCGCTCTTGCTAGTTTAATGAGCGCCACTTCCATTATTGGCCCGCTGATTATGACCCATCTTTTTGCCTGGTTTACTCAACCCGGCGCACCGGTACGTTTTCCGGGAGCGCCATACCTCATGGGATCGTTACTAATGCTGGGCAGCGCAATTATTGCTTACCGAACGTTGCATAAACGCCGGTTTCAAAACCTGTAACCAAAAAAAGTTGGAGAAGATTTTTTTGGTGCCGGCATTGGAGCATTGGTTGATCGACATGGGCGACGCTCCGTTTGAAAGTTTTATTTCATAGCGGCTACATTAGCGGAATATAAATCTAACTACTAACTGATGCTCTATGTACCGAAATGTTTTTTGCAGATGTTTGTGAGACAGCCTCGTTAATCTTTTGCTGGTGGTAAATACGTATAACTACATAACCCAAAATACAAACACCTAAAATAATAAGCGCTGCTATCAATACCCAGCCACTATCTTTCAATTTACGTTTATCCTTCCGCAGCTTCCGCGATGCAAGTTGTTTGTGCAGATTTTTATTAAGCAACTCAACCGATTGTTGTACTGCTGTTTTATCATCAAACTGCTGCAAGCCTTCCACCGCATCGTTTTCAAAACCAGAGGCAGCCATCTTTTTTTCAATCACATACTTTTCCTCTTCCGATAAATCACCATCAAGGTATTTCATCAGTTCCTGCTCACTCACCTGTTCTTCTTCGTCCGATAATATGTCTTTCCATTCTGCCATCAACGTTGTTTTATTTTCTTTTCCACAATGATCTTCAGGTTGCGTTTTCCGTTTTGAATAAAGCTCTTCACCTGCAATAGGCTGTAACCGGTTATATCAGTTATTTGCTGGTACGATTTCTTTTGAAGGTAAAATAAAGTTACACATAGTTTCTGCTCATCGTTTAACTCGTTCAGCGATTCAGCAATCGCATTCAGCGTATTGTCTTTCGCTAAAATCTCCACCCTTCGTTCGGGCTCATCAGCAATCGCCACCAGGTTGTCTGTTAGCTCAACGGGTATTTTGCCATGCCGGTCGCGCAACTTCATCAGGCAATAATTTTTTGCAACCATGTACAGCCAGCTTTTAAAATACTCCACCTTGTATTTTTGCAGTTCTGTGATCACTTTTAAAAACACCTGCTGTACACTGTCCCTGGCATCTTCCTCATTCTTTAAATACTTCATACAAACGCCTAATAAAAGCAGCGTATAGCGTTGCAGTAATATGCCGAGCCATTGGTTGTTTCCATCGGTATAAAACTTTGCAAGCAGGTCTTTATCCTCAATATGTTTGAATGCATCTTTATCCACGCCTTAAAGTAAACCATTTTTTATAGGATGCCGCCGGCCCAAATAATCCATAAATCACCCCTGCTTAAAACCTTCAACTTTACATTCACAGCTTTCGCGGTCACTATATCTTTGAACGAACAATCCATCAAGTTTATGTCAGTTGTATTTTGTATGGTGCCTGTTGCACCCATGCGGGCACAAGCCGCACACCGGGCAGAACAGGTAAGCCAGTTACTATTTGGTGAGGTAGCCGAAGTGTTGGAAACATCGAAAGTTTTCATACGTATAAAAGCCATGTACGATGGATATGAGGGCTGGTGCCAGGCCAGCCAGTTAATACAAACTAGTACCGAACACATACAAACACACAATCATCATTTGGCAGCCGACCGCCAAAACGAAGTGCTTGTAAATGATCATCCAATGTATATTCCGCCTGGCAGTTCGCTGGCGTTATTCAACAATAACATTTTCCAACTGGGCAACTATTCCTTTCAGTACAATGGCAACTATGCAGATAGTGCCGCTACAGTTTTTAACGAAGAAAATATAACCAGGCTCGCTCTTCAATTCTTAAACACTTCGTATTTATGGGGAGGACGAACCGTGTTTGGCGTTGACTGCAGCGGCTTTTGCCAAACAGTGTTTCGCTTCATGAACATTCATTTAAAGCGCGATGCTTACGAACAGGCAACACAGGGCAAACTTGTTGGCTTTTTGCAGGAAGTTACCTGCGGCGACCTTGCATTTTTTGATAATGATGAAGGAAGGATCACCCATGTGGGCATCTTATTAAATGCAAATACGATTATACACTCATCAGGAAAAGTAAGGATAGACCGAATTGACAATGCCGGCATTGTAAACAGCGACACAGGAGAACGTACACACCGTTTGCGTATCATTAAACGAATAGATACTAAGAAGTAACCTGGGAGGCTACTGCGCTTTTATCTTCTTCCCTTTCAGGAGGCGCAGGTTTATTCCGGTCGAAGAAAAGCATTTTAATAGCTACCAGCATTAATACAATGCCAAAGAAACGTTTCACCTTTTCATCGGGAAGGCTCAAAGAAATTTTACTCCCCATTAAACTTCCCAATATAAAACCCAGCGCTACGATGGCTACAATTTTAAAATCTACATAACCCTGTTTATAATATTGCATTACACCCAGTATACCTACAGGTAACAGTAAAATACCCAGCGATGTACCTTGTGCACTCTTTTGCGAAAACGCCAGAAAATAAACAAGTGCGGGCACGATAATGATACCGCCACCAACACCCACCATCCCGCTTAATACACCTGCAGCAAGCCCTACTATCAGCAATATCAAAATAGTTTGAACAGACATGGTTGTAATTTTTCTAACTCAAACAAAACAGTAATCACCTACCTGCTACTAATCAGGAAAACTTTCTTTGTAAAAATCAATAGCTTCCTGCACAATTCGCAGTGCAGTTGATTTATCCTGGAATTCCTCTACTACCACCGCCTTATTTTCCAAACGCTTATACTCTTCAAAAAAATGGCGAAGCTCTTCAAAAAAGTGCTTGGGTAATTCTTCAATATTGTTGATGAAATTGATTGAAGGATCGTGCGCAGCTACGGCAATAATTTTATCATCAGCATCGCCGCCATCTACCATTTGCATTACGCCAATTACTTTGGCGGTAACCAGGCAAAGCGGTTGTATACTCAGGCTTGAAAGAACCAATATATCCAGGGGGTCTTTATCGCCGCCATAGGTTTGTGGTATAAACCCATAATTGGTGGGATAGTAAAAGGACGAATAAATTACACGATCGAGCCGTAGCAAACCGCTTGGTTTATCTATCTCGTACTTAGCCCGCGAACCCTGTGGTATCTCAATTACGGCGTTCACTACTCTTGGTGCCTGTTCGCCCGGCGCTACTCCATGCCAGGGGTGTAATACGTTCATTGTTTTCATTAATATGTATTTTCTAATGCTTAAATTTTAAATTAGTTTAATCAATGATATTCCCGCTAACACACCTGCAATACCCAATACAACACTTCCCAAAATATACAAACTCACAGTGAACCATTGCCCCGATTTTATCAATTGCAGGCTTTCAAAGGAGAATGCAGAAAATGTGGTGAAACCACCACAAACACCCGTCATCAAAAAAAGTTTCCAATGTTCAGATAGCCCGTGGCCTTTACTTGCTATTGCATAAAAAACGCCTATCCAAAAACAACCGGAAAGGTTCACCAAAAAAGTGCCCAGCGGAAAAGTAAGTGTGTAATACTTATTAACCAATGCCTGCAGGCCAAATCTTCCCACGCCACCCAGGGCGCTGCCAATTGCTATAAAAAAAATGGATCGGATCATTAGCAAATACCATTCAAAGATTACCTGAAAAAGTATATTTAAAATCGACCAGCCATTCCCCGTTGCGCCTGATAACTTTTACCTTTTGGGCTACTTTTTTATATGAATTGCTGTAGTTTATCACCGTAATACTATCCATCAGGTCAGCAATTTCGTTAATGGTGATGGAAGCCTTGCTGAAGCCCGTTTTATCCTGTTCGCTCATCCGGTTGTAATCGTTGGTTACTTTATCCAGCCAATAAACATTTTCCTGGTCGGCTATCATGTACTTTTTTGCGATGGTAAAACGTCCTTTAAGCGAATTATCAATAAATCCTCTACCCGCATCCAATGCGTTTTCCGGCCTCGTGTACTCATCCTTTTTGTTATCGCAGGCTGCAAAAAATGTTAAGACTATACATAGCAATAAATTCTTCATTTTTTTTATTAATGGGTTAAAGATAACATTATGTTGCCTACCAAATAACTGGCTGCACGCAAACCATTCATCTACAATAAAACAAAAAAAAGACCGCACGAACGAACGGCGGTCTGAAGTATTTTTCAATGCACTTTAAAACGATGCACGTTAATGCGAGTGACGAAAATCCTGCGGCTGCTCTTTTTCTTTATCCTTTTCGTACGCTTTAATAATAGCTTTAACTAAACGGTGACGCACAACGTCTTCCTCGTCTAATTCTATCTGTGCAATCCCATCAATATTTTGCAATATGCGCCTTGCTTTTTCCAAACCGCTGCGCTGGTTTTTTGGAAGGTCTACCTGTGTGGGGTCGCCGGTGATAATGGCTTTTGCGTTGGCACCTATACGGGTCAAAAACATTTTCAATTGAAGATCGTTGGTGTTTTGCGCTTCATCTAAAATAATGAACGCATTGTCCAATGTTCTTCCACGCATGTAGGCTAATGGAGCAATTTCTATTGTTCGCGTACTCATATAGTAGCCAAGCTTATCGGCGGGTATCATATCGTCCAGCGCATCGTATAACGGACGCAGGTATGGATCAATTTTTTCTTTCAGATCGCCCGGTAAAAATCCAAGATTTTCGCCTGCTTCAACGGCAGGGCGGGTTAAAATAATTTTTTTAACAACCTTGTTCTTTAAAGCCCTTACCGCTAAGGCAACCGCTGTATAAGTTTTTCCGGTACCTGCGGGTCCAATTGCAAAAACAATATCGTTCCTGTCTGCAGCCTGCACCATTCGTTTTTGGTTGGCGGTACGTGCACGAACTGTTTTTCCATTAGGTCCAAAAACGAGAATATCGTTGGGGTTGCGGTCAACAAAATGATCCACCGTTTCCTGGTCGTCGCCACCTAAAATCTGTTCAAAGTAATTTTCACTCAAGTGACCATTTCTTTCCAGGTACTGAATGATCAGATTGATTTTTTCTTTTGCTGTATCTATTTGTTCGGGAGCGCCGCTTAGTTTTATTTGTGTACCGCGGCTAAGAATTTTTAAAAGGGGAAATTTTTTTTTCAGGAGATCGAGTTTACCGTTGTTTACTCCGAAAAATTCAATAGGATTTACTGATTCAAGATTGATAATTGTGTCTGTCAATTAGGTATAATTTTTAGCATGGTTAAAAATTTAAAGGACCGGTTGCCACCAAAAATCACTTTAAAGCATCTCACCACAATTTAATCTTTTGACTTTGAAAAGGAATACTACTTCTTTTGCACATCCTGTGAATTTGTTGTGAAAAAACAACAATGTATTTGTGCAGGAATGATGCTATACTTCACAACTAGAAAAATTTGCTTTAGTTACATTGCCCAAGCGCATACCAGATGATGATAAACACGAGAATGGTGCTGAAACATCCGCCACCTAATTTTTTTGCGCCATAACCGGCAATGAGTCCCCTGAAAATGTTATTCATGTTTTTGGTTTTTATAGTTGCCATTAATAATTGTGCCATCAACTTTTACCCTCCTGCCATTTGCTGTGGTATGATTTTTAGATACGCTATCTAAACAATTTTTCTAAACAATAAAATACAATATCATGTTACAGAATAAGAAGTCGGGTACAGGTGCTTTGGTGTTGGCAGGGCTTGCAGCCTTTGCTTATTACAAGTACTCGAAAATGAGTGAAGAACAAAAACGCGACCTTGTTGGCGGACTTAAAGAAAAGGGTAAAAAACTATTTGATCAGTATATGCCATCGCAGGTGAAAGATATGTTTGGCAAAAAAGAAAATAACAGTTTTACAAACAATTTTACTGATGGTAACACCTACCAGTAAAACAGAACAAAAACTTATAAAAATGCCCTTGCCGATGCAGGGGTATTTTTATGAATAGCAATCAATTAATCTCCCAAGCTGGCGTAGCTTTAGTTCAGTTAATAAAAACTCCATTATGAAACAAACAAACACGATCACCGCTTCCACAACTGATGAAATTTTGCAACAGGTAGCAGCCGATATGACATTAGAAGGTTCCAATAACTACAATGTTGTAATAAGTTATGAAGGCAACAATATTGAACTTGACATCAGCAGTTCGCCGGGAGGAGGCGAAGGAGGTGGATATGATACCACTTCATTAGCAGCAAACATCCCCACTACTTCATTCAGGTTTGCTATTTACCCGGAGGATTTTTTAAACAAGATTGGTAAAGTATTTGGCTCGCAGGATGTAAAAATTGGTTACACGGAGTTTGATGAAAGAGCGATCGTACATACAAACGACGAACAGAAAGTGAAGCAATTGCTTGCAGATGAGAGCGTGAGAAAAGTGTTCCAGTCTTTATCCGGTTATTCGCTGCACATTATTCAACATAATGATAGAGAAACAATTCTTGAACTAACCATGCAACACGCCGTGAGAGATATGACAGAATTACGACAAATTTTTAATGCTTTTTATTCCGTACTAACATCTCTTAAATGATAAGCATATTGGAAGGTGTGAAAACCATAACTATCTTGAAATACGGTATAGCAAATGGAGTAGATTTTACTTACTAGATAAACGGCAACTATATAGTAATGGTAGATAATACCGGCACCTATAACTTCCCCTATACCATCAACAGCAATAACCCTTGCTCTAAACATCTCTGGCAAAACACTTTCGTTTACTAAAAACGCATATAGTACCAGCGGCAATACGGGCAATGGTAAGGGAAATGAGTAGGTTGGAAAATGGTGTAATCTAACAAGCAATTACAATTCGCTGTATGGCCCCAGTAACCATTCCTATACCGATGAATGTTTTACTATAAAAGCCGACGGCACATATTCTTACTACTTTGAATCTAATAGAAGCAGCAAAAATGCTGCAGGCCTTGGTTATAGCAATAACGGCGATGCAGACCAGGGAAAGTGGTCGTTTGATGGAATGAGTTCCTTAACCGTCATCTCGCAAAAAGGCACTACCACTACTTACAGCCTGGAAAAGAAGAACCATCCGAAAAATAAGGATCCATTGGTTTTCTTAAATGGCAGGGGCTATGTTACTCTTTATAATAAGCTTGCCTGGTAACCCATAATTTAAAAACAAAAGCCCCGACTCAACTTGCCGGGGCTTTTGTTCATAACACTTTTTTACCACGCCTTATTGGTACTGAATATAAATGGGCTTGGGTACAAACCGCAGCAACTCTTCAGGCTGGTACAGTTGATCGGCACCTGTTTTTGTATCGTTCTTATAAAAAATTTTAAATCCGGTAAACATCACCGGCTCTTTATAAATGTATCGGAGATAAGTGGAGCGCTTGAGTATTTTGTCGCCCCACCCGTCCATATCCATCACCACCTGTACCTCGGGCAATTTCTTAATTTTATCCGAACCGGTAACCATACCCTGGGTAAAGCGGTGTACGATCAATATTTTCGGCGGAAGATTGTTCTTCTTTACCAGATCGGCAAGATAGTCAACGGCTACATTAACATCGTCGGCAGTAAATGTTCCGATACGTGAGCCCGGCACTTCACCGCCTTTCATTGAAAACTCCGGATCGATACCAAAATGTACGTTAGGCATTTTTAAATACGGTTCCAGTGCAGCCACCTCTGCCGCAACCGAACTGTGTCCTACCTGTATATCAACAAAAACAAGTGCGTTTATTTCCTTTGCCCATTTTACAATGGTATCTATTTGATGAAAAGGCATTCGCATACGGTGTTTTCCATCTTTACCGGCAGCGCCCTGTGCAGTAACGGCAACATAGTGGAGTGCTGGTATTACCGGAATGCTGCTATCGGCAGCTTGCCACTTTGCTACTTCGCCTTTTAACTTGGCAAGCATTTCATTTTTAGGAAGCTCACCTAAAATACCCATGCGTTTGCTGTAAAGGTTACCGTAAAAAGCAACTACCCGGTTAAAAGGAAATATGGCCCCCGGTAAAGGATAAGGGAATTTAATGGGCCATTTACCAGTAGTATCGCCATTGGCTATTGCCAGGGTGATTTTATCGTAGGCTGCCGTGTCCAAACCTTTGTTTGTTTCAGCTTTGTCGGTGCCGGCAACCGTAGCTTTATCGCCGGAAGTTTTTCCTTCAGAACAACTTGTTACGGCAATTATAAGAATAGAAACGAGGGGTAATAAGCGAGAGCGGGATATTGTGTTCATATTGCCCGAAGATATTTTAAAAATAGACTTGCACCTTTGTTGGGAAAAAATATGTTCTTAATTAATGGAGACTATTGTAATAACGAACCATTTTCAATACATCCTCTTCCTTGTTCAATTTAATTTTATTGTTGCGCACAAATGCTTCCAGTTCGGTTGTTTTGCCTTGGAGTTGCATTAATAAATTTTCCTGTTTGCGGCTTACTTCGGATAGTTTATTACCGAAATAAAAATAATAAGCAGGCACCTTTTTGTAAACGCGTGTGGTAACTGCACTATTATAAGGCCGCTCATCGCGAGATGTTATTTGTACATGCTTTAGCAACACCACTTTCCCGCTATCCAATACTTCAAGCAATGTTTCGTTTTGAATGTTTTGCATTGCCGGGAAACCCGTTTTAAAAATGTGTGCGGGGGCATGTGTAAGAGAGTCGTAAAACGCTATTTTATTTATCGCGAGCATAGGCGCCATCTCTATACCATCATAATTGAATAAAACCTGGTTTTCTGCCAGGTTAATTTTTACAGGTATGTTCAAATATGTTTTTCTGTTCATTGTAACTGTAGCCAGTTGGTAATGATCTTTAAAAAAAATGCTTCCCTCTGTATCCATAGTTGCTTTTGCAGCAATGGGTCTGCCATAAGCATCATTCATAAACAAAGGGGTTTGATTAAAATCGCTGATGGGTTTTTGAGCCCCTGCTGTAAACAGGCAGATGAATGAAAAAAATTGCAGGATTACCCTCATATAGTAAGATTATAGTAAAAGTAGTGCTATCCAAAAGCAAATGCCAACTGCGGCGCAATGGTTGTTCGTACCTTTTTTACAGGAGAGGGCGATGATATAGATTCTCCGATTTGACAAACCTCCGTTTCGCCATATCGCGACGCAACTATAATTTTTACCTTACCTGAATGGCGTGTAAATAATTCCCTCACTATATCCGGGCAATTATTGTTTTTTGAGAGGTGAGACAGTACAAGATGACTCATGAAACTAGGCCGGTGCAATAAAAAAAGTTCAAGCGCCTGGCGATTGCTAAGGTGCCCCTGCCCTCCCCTGATGCGTGCCTTTAAGTAATAGGGATAAGAGCCCTCATCCAGCATTTTTTCATCGTAGTTCGATTCAAGAAAGGCGGCATTACACTGTTTGAAATGGTGAACCAGGTTTTTACATGGAGCGCCTAAATCGGTAAACACACCCACCCTTGTATCATTATATTCCACCACAAAGCTGCAAGGGTCGCAGGCATCATGCAGTTTTGAAAAAGCCGTTACCATAAGTTCCCCTATTGCAACCGGCACATTTGGCTGAAAAGTAAATATCAGTTGCTTATCTAAAAACAAGCGTGCATTTACTAGTGTTGAAGGGGTAATATATACCGGCACCCTGTACTTTTTTACCAAACCGGCTATACCCCTGATGTGGTCGGAATGCTCGTGCGATACAAAAAGCGCCTTCACCTTTTGCATATCTAATCCAAGTCGTTTCATGCGCTTATCAATTTCGCGGCACGAAATACCGGCATCTACCAAAATCGCCTCGTTATGGTTAGCAACATAGTAACAATTGCCATTGCTGCCCGAGTTTAGTGAAGTAATAAATAGAGACATAAAGAGGCAAAGAAAGAAGGTTTATGTTCATTTATAAAAAAAGATTTCCGCACTGCCTGCAAAACTTTTTTTTACTAAAAAACAAGTCAGGTTATTTATAAGCCGGCCACATTTATTTTTTTCAGCCGTCGCATTATAGTATTTTTCAATACAGTACTAACCTCAAAACATGTTGCAATGAAAACCCGGCTACTCTCCATATTGTTTTTCATTTTTTCGTTTTTTGCTGCTGCGCAGGATGTAAGGGTTGGCGACAAGGTTACCATTGTTGCCGTAGATAAAAAAACATACAACGGAACGATTACCGCGGTTGTGAACGGGCAATATAAAGTGCATTACGACGGTTACGATTTTGATGCATTGCTTACCAGGGAACAGTTTCAATTGGTTGAACGAGCTGTTCAAAAAGGCATTCCCGAACCAAAGGGTACTAAAATCGCTTCAACTAACAACTCGGCCAACGATGTAAAATCCATTTTTGATTTTGGGAAAAAGCAAGGCTGGGCATCGGTGGTGCAGGAAAATAAATTCAGCCAGTACATGGCATCACTATCTGCAACTGATAAACAGAACCTGCTCATTTTTATTAACCAGGCAAAAACAAATTCGGCCCGCTTCTTTGTATTAAAATCGTTGCTGGCCGGGGATAATTTTACCATACTTCAAAAATTCATCGACCAGACAAACCCTTTTCCTGAGACTTACCAACAGGAACGATGCCTGGCTACCACCCGCCAATCCATAATTCAGCAATGGGAACTATCGTGCTCTGTTACGGCTGTTCAAACCTATCTTGCAGATTTGTGCCCACGATATGCCTGGGAGGTAAAACAAATTAACAATTACAACATAGTAGCCAACGACCCCAATAACCCGATGGCGCAGCAACAAAAAATGTTGCTGGAACATTACGGTGGCATTGCTACTGCAAGGGGCGATCATACCGGCAAAGCAATTGGTATAAACGATGCACTCAATGAGTATGTTGGTTTGATATTAGGCGTTCGATTTTACGCGAACCCGGTAACCGAGGAATTGCCGGAATTGTTGTCAAAAATCAGGGCGCAAATAGACAAAGGATTAAATGTACCGTTGCTGATAAATTTTGTTGGAACAGATGCCAACCATTTTTTGCTGGCGATGAAATACCGAAGCACAGCCCGGGGTTTCCAATACCTTATTTACGATCCGTGGGATGGTGTTTGCGACTATGTGACCGAAGCCAGCCTGCAACAAAATTCTTTATCGCCATTGCTTACTAAATGGAAGGTGAAGATCATTTACTATTACCCAACTGTGCCACTTACACAATTTGAAATGGATGAATTGTACAAAAAAAGGCAGACCACTAATTAGCACCTCACTTTGATTTTGTAATAAAGCAATTACGATCATCCGCATATTCAATGCAACTCCACACCAAATTGTTTGCGATACCTTAGCGAACATCATGTTTACTTTTCGATTCAATTATTTCATCCTGACCATTGTGTTACTGGTTACAGAAATTGCCATTGCAATTTTTGTACACGATGACTTTGGTCGTCCGTATTTAGGTGATGTACTGGTAGTGATGTTGATGTACTGTTTCTTTAAAAGCTTTGTAAATATCGCCGTAAAAAAGCTGTTAGTATTTGTATTGCTTTTTGCTTTTACAATTGAATTACTGCAGTATTTCAAGTTTGTAAAATTATTAGGACTGCAGCATTCAACCTTTGCAAATGTGGTGTTAGGTAATTCATTTGCCTGGAATGATATGCTGGCATACACCGCTGGTATTTTGATTGTTTTATTTCTTGAAAGCTATTTAGGCACTAAAACCCACGACGCGTAATTCATAGTTCATGTTCCCAAAACGTAGAAACTACATGCCCTTTTTATAACTTTAAACAAAAAACAAATGTCGCCGGCGCTTTTATATTATGCCATACCAGCCTTTGTGATTTTGATAATTTCTGAATGGTATTACTCATATAAAGAACAAAAACATTTTTATGAAACGAGGGACGCGTTTACCAGTATGGCATTGGGTATAGGGAATGTGGTTGCGGGCTTTGGTTCCAAACTATTGATCTTTGGCGTATATAGTTTGGCATATAAGTATCGTTTGTTCACACTCGATTCGTCGCTTTGGTGGGTATGGATCATTGGTTTTTTTGCTGATGATCTTAGCTACTATTGTTTTCACCGGGTGAGCCATCATGTTCGGTTTTTCTGGGCTTCGCATGTAGTGCACCACTCATCGCAACATTATAATTTGGCGGCTGCACTTCGCCAAACATGGACTGGCAATTTCACCGGCACCTTTTTATTTTGGCTGTGGATGCCATTGCTTGGCTTTCATCCCTTAATGGTTTTGCTTTTTCA
>JANPIA010000213.1:0-3755 GCA_031424735.1 Segetibacter sp. | reverse complement strand
TGCGTTTGGTGTCTGCCAGTCTTCTGTTGCGTTATTCCAGTTGACAATGTGTTTCGGATCGGTCCAAAGGGCCCATATTTTTTCAACCGGTGCATTGACAGTGGTTTCAACCGTAATGTTTGTTTTTTCTATTGTTGTCATGGCAATAAGTTTATTGCTGTAAACGTAAGCAGAACTCCTGAAGAAAACCTGTGTAAGCCCGGCAAATAGCAGGTGTTTTGCGCCACCATATTTGGCGATAAGAACAAACTGTTCTTCTCCCGGCTTTTGCCTTTATCTTCGGAACCATCGTTTAATCAAACACTCATGAATCACCGGTATTATTCTGTTTTCTTTTTCGCCCTTTTGTTGCTGTCTGCGGACCTGCAGGCACAAACGACAAATCCAACTTCAGACAGGGAGGAAGAAAGACGCAGACAGGAGCAGCAACGAGTAGCCAACGACTGGGCCAACCTTCAAAAATACAACGCAGAGAACAAAGCATTAAAGCCCGTAAAGCCCGGGGAAAAACGGGTAGTGTTTATGGGAAATTCCATTACTGAAGGATGGAAGGTTGCCGACAGCTCCTTTTTTGCCGGAAGGCCTTACGTTGATCGTGGTATCAGCGGACAAACAACACCGCAAATGCTGGTACGTTTCAGGCCCGATGTGATAGACCTGAAGCCTGCGGTGGTGGTAATTCTTGCCGGCATTAATGACATTGCAGGAAACACCGGTCCCATGACACTGGAGCAAACATTTGGCAACATTGTTTCTATGGCCGAACTGGCAAGGGCCAACAAGATAAGGGTGGTGCTTTGCTCGGTGCTGCCTGCCTTTGATTTTCCGTGGCGCCCCGGCCTGTCACCGGCCGGTAAAGTGGTAACGCTGAACAGCATGCTGAAGGCTTATGCTACTAAAAACAACCTTGTGTATGTTGATTATTTTGCTGCCATGGCAGATGACAGAAATGGATTGAAAGCAGAACTGACGTATGACGGTGTGCATCCGACATTGGCAGGGTACAAGGTGATGGCGCCGCTGGTAGAAAAAGGCATTGCAGCAGCGCTGAAAAGAAAGTAAAAAGTCCTCCGTGTCTTTCCCGATGAGTCTCCGCAGCGGTGTCTTACTGCAAAATTCCTCCTGCTGCGGGATTCATCGGTGTTCGGGTGAGACGTTTCGTAAAACCATGCATCCTCCGTATCCCGGCACAAAGCTTCATCGGTTTTGACAGATCCGGGAAGAAATACCGCTACAAAATGGGATGCGTCCCGAAGAAGAAGTCATAAGGAGAGATATTGCTATGAAGACTCATTGGGAAAGGAGTCAGCACCTACAATAATTTTCCAACCACGCTCAACAAATTGTATACTGACCTGCCATCGTATCTTGTTGGCAATGCCGTGTATGCTTTGTTTGACCTGTGGGCACAGGAAGAGGTCAACATCCCCAATAATCCAATAGCAAGAATACCAGAAATTTTAATGAAGGTTTTTGGAGGGGCGAATAAGATTCAGGCGGTTATTTTCTTCTTCTATTTGAGGTTTATTGAAATGCCCAGGTGTGCAGTAATTGGTTCTGTAGGTCCGTTTTGAAAAAGGGCGTCAGCCGTATTACACGAGGAAAAAGAAAACCCCACCTGTACTTTGAAATTTTTGCCACCTGCACGAAGTATCGAGGCCGGCTCAAAAGCTATGAAGGAAGGATCGGATTTAATAGCTGTCATTTCAGCCCTAATGGCATCATTTTCAGAAGAAGAAATTTTTGATTCCGTCACCTTCCAGTTTACCAAACTTAACTTGGGAACAAAAGCAATTTCAAAATTTGTGGATTTAAATCCGATGGAAGGCTGTACAAAAACTTTGGTAATACCTACTTTGGAGTTGTCGCCAAATCCATAATCATTTTTCACTGACCCCAAACCCATTCCTCCGTAAATATCAGCTATCCATTTTCTCTTTGTGTCTAAAGTCATAAAATAGCCGCCTGCACCTTCAATATATGCTCCGCTTCCTTTTTCAACATGACTTCTATTTGATAAGAAGCGGGTAACATTTTCTGTTTTTCCGGCCGCAAAACCATTGAGCATCACACCAATGTTTTTGCTTACTGCGTGAGCAAATTGTAGTTCACCTCCTTGAAACTCTGAATATCCTCCGGCTGTATACAAAGCATTGATTCTTGTTTCGCCTTTTTCGGAAAGCTGTGGTGCATTTGCTGTATTAGGGGCATAATAAATGTGATGGCAGGAGCAACAAGTAATGGCAGCAATAATGAGTGATGCATAAAACTGTCTCATACTAAAGTTTTAAAGATGAATATTTATTTCAGTTTAATGAATAACGAAGGCCATGGGGAGTATTTAAAATGGGTAGAACATAGAGTTGAATTTTGTAAATGAATAGATAATAAACCTGCACTAAAGTAGCATTGGGCTCTACCCTGTTCCTAATTGAATTATGCGTAAGCTCTTATGGATGTTGCACTTTCTGCAAATTGAACAGGTAATGAATAATTTTCAGGCGAATTAATGTGGTATTTTGAAGGAGCATTACCGCTTTTGCCTTTCTTTAAACTAACGGCCTTTACTGATGAGTCTTTGCAACATTGTCTTACTGAAAAATGCCTTCTGCTACGGAAATCATAGGTGTTATGTTGAGTTGCTCCGTTAAAATTGCGTCCACCTTATCTCTTATAAAACTTCACCAGGTAAGACGTATCGGGTAAAATAATGTCTCCGAAATGCAATGAGTCTTGCAGAAGAAGTAGTGAGGTGGAAAATGCTGCGGTGGAAACTCATCGGGAAAGAAAGGCAGTAGGTTTTTTATTCAACCATTTAGGGTGAATTTACAATTGAGGTACGATTTACATCCTAAAAAACTACCAAATTTCCCCGTTCGTAAAATCAAGTCTTTGCCACATTTAGGACATTTTTTTCTAGAATGGCATCTTCACGCCTTTGTATTTTTTGCTTGATTGATTTTATATGCTGGTCCTTTTGATATGTACTTCTCGAATTGGTAGAATTAATTTTCTGGAAAATTTTTTCCTTCTCGTTATTTGTAAGTGTGACGTCAGAGTGTCGCTTTATTACATTTAAAATGTTGTATGAATTTGTTACTTCTGTACAAGTAATTACTTTGATTTTGGCTTTAGCAGGAAAGACTACTATGGATATATATTTGATATTTGGAAATTCACGAAGGCGGTTTTTTAAAGCTAGGATATGACCAAAGTTTTGCCGACGGGATTGTAAAATCTTTCTTTTCTTTTGTATAAGACTTGAGTCCAATAATCTGAATTCTCTCTTCCCACAATCCATCCTTTATAATTCTTGGTTTCGATAACAAAAATGCCGAAGTCAGAAACAACAACATGATCAATTTGTGAAGTGTTTCCTCCAGTATTCAAAACAACATTATTGATGACTTTGTATTTTGAATTATCAAGTAGATATAAAATTGATGAAATAGTTTTTTCGCCAATTAACCCTTTGATTTGACTACGGTATAATCCAGCTAAGAATATTAACGCAATAAAAATTATTAAAATTATTGAGCCCATGGTTAATGATACAGATCGTAAATTTCTGCCGACTTCAGTATTTGTGAACGCTGAGACAAAATATTTATTTTGTGAATTTTCAGTCACCAAGCTTTTGTCAACAATTTTGTTGGGTGTTGCATTAACTATGATTTGCTTTTGAGACTTCACAAATTGCCTTTCTTCATCTCCCCTACAGCATAATCGCAAGCCCTGGCCGTGAGTGCCATGTA
>JANPIA010000212.1:0-8100 GCA_031424735.1 Segetibacter sp. | reverse complement strand
GCTTTCAACGGCTGTTGAGCACTGTCGTTTGCTGTTTGTTCAGGCAGATAATTTGTGAGAGCGGTAATTTCTGAAGCATATTGCCAGGCGGCACTTCTTCCTTCGATCCATATCAGATCGAGCGGACGAAGATTGTGTTCTGCCAGTTCTTCAAGCGCGAAAGGGCCAGACTGCTTGTTATTACGGAGCAACAGATAAACCTTATTCATGATCAATCATTTGTATAAAGATAAACTTCGTGCTCTAAGGGTTGACGGGCCTGGTCTTAAAAATTACTTAATTTCTTTTAAAAATGTAGTTCAGAAATTGTAGTTATCTTTCGAAATGTTTCCTGAAAATCGTGGGATGCCACATATGCAAACGACTGTAAATTTTTGTTGGCTTCCTCTAATAATTTTTCAGCTTGTTCCCGTCTCAAAATTTCTTTTTCAAGCTCGGTGCTGGTTTTTTGTTTGAAAATAGTTGGCAACAATTTCACCAACTGGTACACGGTAAATAAACTTACCAATCCTGTGGCAAACCGTACAAGGGCGCTTAGCCGGTACATGGGAAACCAAAACATCATCGCATCTAACAAGTGAGTACAACCGCACAGGAGTATAAACGTAGCAAATAAAATATACACCTTCTGAAACTTAATGGTACCCTTCTTTTTAGAAAAATAATTAATGATGATAACAGGGATGAGAAAATAGGCTGCCCAAATCATTATATCGCTGGTGATATAAAGCCAGCCATGAAAATCGGTCCATTCGCCGCAATGCCAGCGGGCAGGCCATTTATCCGTATCAAATAAACCTTTAAAAAACTCGGCAATATCGTTCATACATTGATCGTATTTTTTTACCTAAAGATAAAGTAGTTGAACGTACCTTCTTCAGGTGAAAGCTTGTTGCAAAGGCAGGCGCTTCAATTTTATAGGGTTGATTTTTTAACAATAAACCTGCACGCACCAGGTAATGCTTAAACCAAAGCGGAAGGCTTTTGTTCTACCTTTGAAAACTTTTTAAAAACATATGGCAAAGGCAAAAAGCAAGGGATTGGCAGCGGCGGAAGAAGTGCACGAACAAGAAGAAGCGATAGAGGTTTTTGGTGCCCGGGTTCACAACCTCAAAAACATCGACATAAGCATACCTAAAAATAAATTGGTAGTGATAACCGGCGTTAGTGGCAGTGGTAAATCCTCCCTGGCGTTCGATACTATTTATAACGAAGGACAACGCCGCTACATGGAAAGTTTTAGCGCCTATGCCCGCCAGTTTATGGGCGATATGGAGCGGCCGGATGTTGATAAGATTACGGGGCTGAGTCCTGTAATTTCCATCGAACAAAAAACCACCAATAAAAATCCGCGTTCAACCGTAGGTACCATAACAGAAGTGTACGACTTCCTTCGCTTATTGTTTGCACGGGTTGGCGAAGCTTACAGCTACAACACCGGTAAAAAAATGGTGAAGTGGAGCGAAGAAGAAATAGTGGAGAATATTTTTTCAAAATTTAAAAAGGAGAAGATAACACTGCTTGCCCCATTGGTGCGGGGGCGCAAAGGGCATTACCGCGAACTTTTTGAAGATGTACGAAAGAAAGGATTTTTAAAAGTGCGGGTTGATGGGGAAGTGCTGGACCTGAAAGAAAGGATGCAGGTGGACCGCTATAAAATTCATGATATTGAACTGGTAATAGACCGGCTGCAGGTAACAGACGATATGAAAGTTCGGTTGAGCCAAAGTATACAAAAAACCTTGCAGGTTGGTAAAGACCTGATGTTCCTGCTGGTTGCACCGGCTTCGGGTAAAGATGCGGACGCAGCGGTGATACAATACAGCAAGCAGTTAATGTGTACCGAAACAGGATTGAGTTATGAAGAACCTTCACCCAATGCGTTTTCCTTTAACTCGCCTTATGGCGCATGCCCTGCCTGTAAAGGATTGGGCAATGTTTACCAGGTAAATATGGAAGCCGTTATGCCCGACCGGAATAAGAGTATAAAGGATGGTGCCATTGCACCGCTTGGTGAAGAAAGGGAAGCATACATCTACAAACAAATTGTACAGTTAGCGAAGAAGTATAAGTTCAGCGTTGATAAACCTATAAAAGACCTGCCAGAAAAGGCGTTGAATATAATCCTTTACGGAAAAGAAGAAGGCGTGGGTGATGAGGAAGACGTGACAGACTTTGAAACTTTGCCGGGCAGTATGTATGCAACCGAATACGAAGGCATCATTAACATGCTGAAGCGATGGTTTGCGGGCAGTAGCAGCGAGTCGTTGCGCGATTGGGTGGAGAAGTTTATGATGCTGAAACCCTGCCCTGCCTGCAATGGCGCAAGGTTAAAAAAAGAAAGTCTTTGGTTTAAGGTTGATAATAAAAATATTGCGGAGCTGAGCCAGGAAGATCTTGACAAACTGGTAACATGGTTTGATGGAATTGAAGGACGTTTAAGCAATAAGCAAAAAACGATCGCTAAGGACATCCTGAAAGAGATAAGAGAACGGCTACAGTTTTTACTGGATGTTGGTTTGAATTATCTCACGCTAAATCGTCCTTCCAAATCGCTCAGCGGTGGCGAAAGTCAACGCATACGGCTGGCTACACAAATAGGCTCGCAACTGCAGGGCATCACTTATATTTTAGATGAGCCCAGCATTGGTTTGCACCAGCGCGATAACCAGCAACTGATCGTTGCTTTAAAAAATCTGAGAGACATTGGCAACAGCGTTTTAGTGGTGGAGCACGATAAAGATATTATGCTGGCTTCCGATCACTTAATAGATGTTGGTCCGAAGGCAGGTAAGCATGGCGGACAAATTGTGGTGCAGGGAAATCCCAAAAAGGTACTCGCTTCCACTTCCGATACTTCCCAGTATTTACGTGGCGAAAAAAACATTGAAGTACCGCAGGAGCGACGGAAAGGGAACGGCAAATTGTTAGAGCTAAAAGGTGCGAAAGGGAACAACCTTAAAGATGTTAGCATTAAACTTCCGCTGGGTAAATTTATTTGTGTTACAGGTGTTAGCGGTAGCGGAAAAAGCACACTCATCAACGAAACATTGTATCCGATTCTCTCCAAACATGCATACGATAGCAAGGCAATGCCGATGGAGTATAAATCCATTAAAGGATTAGAGCATATTGATAAAGTGATAGAGATTGACCAAAGTCCTATTGGTCGTACGCCACGCAGTAACCCTGCAACTTATTGTGGTTTTTTTACCGAGATCAGAACGTTGTTTGCTTCCATGCCTGAAGCAAAAATTCGTGGTTATGCGGCGGGTCGTTTTTCGTTTAACGTAAAAGGTGGCAGGTGCGATGTGTGCGAAGGCGGCGGTATGCGGGTGATTGAAATGAACTTTTTGCCCGACGTATATGTACCCTGCGAAAAGTGCAATGGCAGGCGCTACAACCGCGAAACACTGGAAATACGTTACAAGGGAAAATCCATTAGCGATGTACTGGATATGACGGTGGATGAAGCCGTTGAGTTTTTTCAGAACATCCATTTCCTGTATCGCCGTATAAAGGTTTTGCAGGATGTTGGGCTGGGATACATAACGCTGGGTCAATCGGCTGTAACGTTGAGTGGTGGCGAAGCACAACGGGTAAAGCTGGCAACGGAACTGGGTAAAAAAGATACCGGAAAAACCTTTTATATTTTAGATGAACCCACCACAGGGCTGCACTTCCAGGATATACAACATTTATTAGATGTGCTGAATAAACTGGTTGACCGCGGCAATACCGTACTGGTGATTGAACACAACCTGGATGTAATAAAGGTGGCGGATTACATCATTGACCTCGGGCCCGAAGGCGGAGGCGGTGGCGGCCGTATTTTGTTTGAAGGAACCCCCGAAGATTTGATTGATGTAAAAGAAAGTTACACCGGCAAGTATTTGGAAATTGAGTTAAATGGTCACCTTAATTAAGGTTGGATGTTTTTAATTTCAGGAAACTTGTAAATAACAGTGTGATACACGCTGAATTAAAGCACTACTGCTTTAGGTATAATTTGTAATTACCTGTTATTTCGGCTTTGCTTTTTTTATCCCATACTTTAAAACTTACAACAAAGTAATCATACAATTTATCGAGCTTTGTTATGACAGCGCTCAGCGTAATAAAATTTGCATCTGCAGCATTTAACTCGGGCACGTTTGAAAAAAGATCTTTCTCATCCAGCAGCACCTGCCCGGTATTCGTTTCCATTTTTTCTGAAGCACCCAGCGATACTTTTCCTTTCTCTTCTTTCCACCCTTTATCGATAACCAATTTCAATATTACCTTCTGGTTAATGTTAATGGCATTGGCTGCTGGTACCAGCGATCCATCTTCAAAATGCAGGTAAGCCTGTGCAACTTTTACGCCTTTTGCCTCTATGGTTATTCCATTTAAAGTTTTGGTTTCGCCAGATGGGGTGGTAGCCGTTATCACGTTATCAGCTTCAGTTTTATCGGGACTGGTCTTTACTTCAAATTTGCAAGCTTGCAATACCAAAAGGGTGGCAACTGAAATTAAAAGTCTTTTCATAAATGGTTCCGTTGAGTTTTAAAAGTAGCAAACCACGCTCAGCAATCAAAGAGTATAATTTTTTAAGCCTTGCCCTATGGTTTGTATTTATTCCGAAGCGCGGGTGAAAAATATTGTTCGAAAAATTTCTTAGCGCTAATTATGTAAATTGCTGGTATGGATATTACCATCAATACCCCTGCCTTGTTGTTTCCCGCTATCAGTTTAATCATGCTTGCATACACCAACCGTTTTCTCGCCTTGTCTAACAGGGTGCGGACCCTGCATGATAAATACCTTACGGGTGAAAACAAAGACATCGTTCATGGACAGATCAAAAGCCTGCGCTATCGCTTAAAGCTCATCAAAAATATGCAGGCGCTCGGCATCATCAGCTTTTTGTGTTGCATAGTTTGCATGTATTGCATTTATATTGATCAGCTTTCGTGGGCAAATGTGTTGTTTGCCATCGGTATGTTGTCCTTTACATTTTCACTTATTCTTTCGCTGCTCGAAATACAGCTTAGTACCCGGGCATTATCGCTCGAGTTAAGCGATATGGAAGGGCTGGAAGATCCCTCGCTGGTAAAGTACATTAAAAGTAAATTTGAAAGAGACTGAACAGAACGCTGCCGGACCAACATTTTTTAAACCAAACGCTGCTCCACCCCGCTTCCCCGCTAACAACCACCACGCATGAATAAAAAACCAAAACTGAACCTTTTTGATTTTACCATGATAGTGGTTAGCCTGGTAATAGGCATGGGAATTTTTAGAACACCCGCCAATGTTGCGCATGCCGTACCAACACCTTTTATGTTCTTTTTTGTTTGGCTTGCGGGTGGCCTTATAGCGTTGTGCGGAGCGCTCACCTATGCCGAAATTGGATCGCGGCTGCCTGTGACCGGGGCCTACTACAAAATCTTTTCTTACTGCTACCATCCTTCCATTGCGTTTGCTGTCAATTGCATCATCCTTGTTTCCAATGCTGCTTCGCTAGCCGGTGTTGCATTGATAGGCGCGGAGTATATTACCAAAGTGGTGATGCCCAATGCAACCAATGTGCAAACCATCCAAATATCCATTGCTATACTATCTATTATAGTTTTTTATGGGGTTAATCTATTGGGGTTGAAGATGAGCGCAAAAGCGCAGAATGTGTTAACCGTTATTAAGATCAGCATGATCCTGTTGTTGATTTTTCCCCTGTTTTTTGTAAGTACAGAAAGTTCATCGGTGCTGGCGCAAACCGTTACCTCCAACCCAACATTAACGGAATACCTGAAAGCGTTTGGCATTGGGCTGGTTGCTGTTTCGTTTACCTATGGCGGCTACCAGCAAACCATCAACTTTGGCGGCGATGTACAACAACCGAACCGCAATATACCCCGTGGAATTTTCATCGGCATTTTCGTTATCATCAGCTTATACCTCACCATAAACTATGCTTATTATAAAGTGATAGGTTTTGAAAATTTAAAAGATGCAAAAAACATTGCAGCTATCATGGCATCGCATGTTTTTGGCGATGCAGCAGGCAAAATATTATCGGTGTTATTATTTCTATCCGTGCTTGCTTATGTAAACGTTTTGTTGATGAGCAACCCGCGTGTAATGTTTGCTATGAGCGAAGATGGCGTGCTGCCAAAAGTGTTTAGTAAACGTAACACGCGTACCAATGTATTAACCACTTCTCTAACCGTGTTTGCTGCAATATGTGCCGTTATTGTTTTTTGGGCGAAGGAGTTTGATGAGATATTGAGCTTCACCATCTTTCTTGATTGCATCGGTATGGCAACATCTGCCGCTACCATTTTTATACTACGCAAAAAAACACCTGGCTTGCAGGAAGAAGGAGAAATATATAGGATGAAGTTATACCCGCTGTTGCCCATTGTTTTTATAGCTGCTTATATTTTTGTTGCAGTCAGCATAGCGGTGGACAGCCCGCGAACTGCATTAACTGCAACGGCAGTGCTGGCCGCCTTCCTGGTACTTTATTTTATTACCCGCTCTGTTCGAAAAACCAATTGGGATATAGAGTAGCATCCTTCTTATCTTCCATAAACCGTTATGAAATCAATAAAAAATTTTATGAAAAAAACGCTTGTATTAGCATTGATTTTATCAGCTAACACCATAGTAAAATCGCAAACAATCATCCAGCGGGATCCATCTATCGAAGCGATGGTGAAAGCAGTTTCGGCTGATACGCTGAAGGCGTACATCTATAAAATGGTCAGCTTCGGCACACGCAATACATTGTCCTCTACCACCGATAGAAACCGCGGTATTGGTGCCGCACGCAATTGGGTACTCAGCAAGTTCAATGAATTTGCAAAACACGCCAACAACCGCCTTACAGCATTTGTTGATACCGTTACTTATAATGCAGACGGCCGGCGGGTTGACCGACCCATCAACCTCGGTAATGTAGTAGCAACACTAAAAGGGACCGATGCAAAAGACGACCGCATCTTTATCATCACTGGTCATTTGGATAATATGAGAACCTCACCAACAGACAGTACAGGCGATGCACCGGGGGCGAACGACGATGCCAGCGGAAGCGCCGCTGTATTGGAATGTGCCCGTATTATGAGCAGGCAAAACTTTCCGGCTACCATTATTTTTATGACGGTTAGCGGAGAAGAGCAGGGTTTGTTAGGCGCAGCATATATGGCAAAAAAAGCAAGGCAGCAAAACTGGAATGTTGAAGCAGTGTTGAATAACGACATCATGGGCAGTAACAACAGCAACGAAACAAATGTTATTGATAATACTCGTATCCGGGTTTTTAGCGAAGCTTTTTCGGTAGCCGATACAGGAAGAAAGGCTTTGAATATTCGCAGCCTGGGGTTGGAAAATGATGGCAAGGCAAGGCAACTTGCCCGTTATGTAAAAGAAGTGGGGGAGCGGTACGTTGATAATTTACAGGTGACGATGGTTTATAGAAATGACCGGTTTTTGCGGGGGGGCGATCATACACCTTTTGTGGAAAATGGTTATGCAGCAGTTCGCTTTACTGAAATGAATGAAAACTATTACCATCAGCACCAGAACGTACGGGTGGAAAATGGAATTCAGTATGGGGACCTGCCCGAGTTTATGGATTTTGAATATTTGCGTAAGAACACAGCGATGAACCTTGCGAACCTTTCCAATCTTGCTAAGTCGCCGGCCATGCCAGATTCAGTTAAAATCGAAACACGGCGACTTACCAATTCAAGCACTGTTAGCTGGCAGGCACCCAAAACAGGAAAGGTAAAAGGCTACTACCTTTTAATGCGTGAAACCACCAGCCCCGTTTGGCAACGAAAAATATTTACGCCGGAAACGCAAATGATCCTGCCATTTTCCAAGGACAATTATTTTTTTGCAGTGCAGTCTGTTTCTGCCGATGGTAACGAAAGCTTAGCGGTAGTGCCTTCGCCAGCCAGGCAATGATATAATTGTTAATACTGAATTTGGAATAAGTTTAATCAACAACTTTGACCAACAAATATTTTACGATGAAATTGATTGGAATATTATTCGCTTCGCTGATGATTGCTGCGATGCCTTCGTGTAAAAAAGAGCTTACCGGTGAAGTAG
>JANPIA010000211.1:0-14163 GCA_031424735.1 Segetibacter sp. | reverse complement strand
CAATTATTCGTGGACTGGAAAATACCAATTACTTAAAGTTTTTGATAGTGCAGGTATTGTGATAAAGAGGACGGTTGTTGTCGGTTGGTGGTTGGTTGGGTTGATTGTTCAGGGTGAGTGCGGCTAACCGATAATGGTTGTTCGTTGTTGGAAATCGGTTGATCGTTCTGCGAGGGTTTGGAACTATGATTGAAAACTGGCATAAGGCTCATAGTATTTTTAGTGACTGGAACTGGTCCACCCCGGTCATCAGTCATCAGTCATCAGTCATCTGTTAACTCATTACTTAGCCACCTGGAATTTGCCTGATTCAATAATTCTTCCTGTTCTATCGCGAAGCTGGAAGATGTAGACACCCCGGTAAAACTCGTTGAGAAGAATATTTGTTTTAGGGGTAAGCGATGTGAGTTCAACTATTTTCTTTCCTACAAAATTATAAATCTGTAAAGTGTAACCCCGGTCGTTTGCTTTTTGAAATTCAAAATTGATATTGCTGGCTGCTGGATTGGGGTAAAATTTCAAGACCTTTTCACGCACGTCAGCGGCTGCGGGGATAGCGCTTCTGGTTAGCTGAGCACTTGCCGTAAAACTTAGAACAATAAAGGATAAGAGTAAAAGTGTTCTCATTTATTCAAATTGGACTTCTGTTGAAATAAAGTTACCTCATTAAATTAAACAACGCAAAAGTTTTGCCAGATATTGCTAATTCAAGCAGGAGAGTAAAGTTTGTATTGCTCCAAAATCAGGAAGATGTTGCGGCGCTTCACATACTTCTGCGTAGCGAATAATTCCCTCCCTGTTAATTACAAAAGCCGCCCGTTTGCTTACACCTTGCATTTCGTACGAAGGGAAAACATCATACAAAACATCATAGTCTTTTGAAGCGATTTTATTAAAATCGCTGAGCAAAGTAAAGTTCAGTTGCTGATCGGCCTTATATTTTGCCAGCGTATAAAGCGAGTCAACTGAAATGCCAATTACCTCCGCATCGTGGTTAATATATTCACTTAAATTATCCCGTACATCACATAGCTCATTGGTACATACACTTGAAAACGCAAACGGGAAAAACAGGAGAATCAAATTTTTACCCCGGTAGTCGTTCAACGACACTTTCTGTTTCTGTGTATTAAATAAAGTGAAATTGGGAGCAATGTCGCCGGATTTTATAGCCATAAAATGTATTCGCTTTTAGCAAATGTAACCGCTTAACATTTAATGCAGGAGGCCTTGCCGGCCGGCAAGGTTCTCCTAACATTAACCCATAATAAAAACAGAGTTTATAAATAGTTTTTGAGCATGTCCAAAAAATGATCAATCAAAATCTTGGACAAAGCATCGAATTTTTTGTTGTGTTATCCCGGTCGAAAAATCCTATGTACGAGATGGAAAGCTCCATGCCCCCGCGGCTGAGTGAAGCAGTTTTCAATGGCGAAATATTTACATCGTAACTAAACGCTATTGAAAATGGATTATAATCTATTTTAACAACCGGTATAATCGCATCTTTAACACGGGTAAAGGCGCCTACGTGTAATGTGTACAGGGGCTCTTCCATTTCGTCGCCAATTTTATAGGAATACATCGCCCCAACCAATGTTTCCTTGTAGCTGCCCTGAGTACTTTGGTCAGCCTGTATGGTTAGGTATGATGTTTCGTTAACGGTTAACTTTATTCCTCCTGATAAAACGAGTTTAGGATTGAGCTCTATTGCCGGATTTTGATAAAAAGAATTTTTAGGACGATTGAAATGATGGTAAGCTGCGCCAATAAAATAATTATCACTTTCCCTTGCACCCAACCGTGAGTTGAATGCCATACCTACACTGCCATCTAAATAGGAATAGTTTGAATTAGTAAAGGTTTCCCCATCGCCCATTGCTGGGTTATAGCCATTGCCATCAAAATGATTATTGGTCGTCATCAAGCTGCGATCCAACCTACGTTGCACTAATCCTCCCATAAAACCTAAAGATAAAAAGCTGTTTTTTTCGGTACTCAGCGATTTGTGGTAATTGAGTGCCGGTAACAAATTAGTGGTAGTAAAATTTGTTGAACCAGCCCGGTCGTACACCACCTGTAAACCGGTGGTTAAAAAATCGTTGCCCTGCCCAATAGGTTGTTTGTATTCAAAGTTGAACGAACCGGTTTTGTATGGAACAGTTACACTTCCCCACTGGCTTCTGTACACCCCCTGAAAACGAATATCGCCATTATAAATGCCGGCAAGTGAAGGATTACGCAAAAGTGGCGCTTCAAAAAACTGAGAAAAATGTAAATCCTGCCCATTGGCTTTGCCAAGGGTAATGAACAATAGGATAAACAGGCACGCACGGGTTCGGATAATCATTATGGATAAATTGAACGCTGCTTATAACGCATACATCAAGATTTTATTGAATCAAAGTGACATTTCCCGTGTATTTTACTGTTTGACCATTTGAACAAACAATGTTTGCAATGTAAATGAACACACCTTCTGCACACTTGTTCCCTTTGTAAGTACCATTCCAACCATCGGACGGATTGTTTGCAACAATTCCTTTTCTATCGAAAACCATTTCGCCCCAACGGTTAAATACCTGCAGGCTCTGTACCTGCGTGGCTTTGCCCCGAATGTAAAAAACATCGTTCATACCATCTGCATTGGGCGAAAATGTATTGGGGATGAACACTACCGATTTATCATCGCACAAAACAACCACGCGCAACGTATCGTAGGATGAACATCCGGGGTTGCTTACTTTCAAAATGATATCGGTATTGTCTCTTGCTGATAGTGTTGGATTGGCACAGCTTGTGCAATCAAGGTCTTTAAAGGGGATCCATAAATACCTGTTAACATCCGAGGAAACAATGGGATTAAACCGGTACGTGCTGCCGAACGATAAGGTAATATCAGCCCCTAATTGAACAGTGGGCGGGTTGAAAACATTGACCTTTATAAATGCCGTGTCGGTAAAGCAACCCAAAGTATCGGAACCAATAACTTTATAGTTGGTAGTAACTATAGGAGATGCAATTGGGTTTTGAATGTTGGTGGCCGATAAGGATCCAGCAGGGCTCCAAGTATAAAGCTGCGCACCCTGCGCTATTAATTGCACCGTTTTGCCAATACAGATATTCTGATCGGGCTGCGTGAACGACACGCGCACCGGTTGCTGAACCCTGACCAAAACTGAATCGTAATTATTGCAACCAACTGCGGAAGTACCTGTTACATTATACCGTTGGCCGCCTACCGGCGAAGCTATAGGTGTTGAACAATTGTAACAACTTAAACCAGGTGCGGAGGTTGTCCAATTATAGGTGCTGGCGCCCGATACAAAAATTGGCGTGCTGCGCCCCAGGCAAATAGTAGTTTCTTTTGAAATTTGCAGCACCGGAAGCGGCTGTACGTTTACATTTTGGTTAACGGAACTACTGCACCCATGCGCATTGGTAACTGTAAGGGAGTTGGCTAACATACCCGTTGTTGAAAATATTTGTGGTGGCGGATTTTGTGTTGTTGATGTTTGACCGTTACCAAACTTCCAGCTCCATTGCACAATGGCAGAAGTATCCGGGGCGATAACGGCATTGAACGTTACAAGGGTATTGGCGCAGGCAACTCTCCCAAAATCGATGGTGACAGACGGTGATGGAACCACTTTAATATTAACAACGGCACCAACAGTATCTGAACAACCCAAAGGACCAAAAGCCTTCAATAGCACTTTATAATTTCCGGGTCGACCGTAGCGATGCACAGGGTCTTTTTGTGTTGAGGTACCCCCATCTCCGAAAGTCCACAAGTAAGTTAAACCACCGGAAAGCGAAATACTTCTATTGGTAAAAGCAACATCGCCACTATCGCATAACTGTATCACATCCGACGAAAAAAGTGCCTGCAATTGCTCCGCAAAAATCGTATCCTTTCCTACAATGGGCACTACGCAGCCTGCACTATCCTGCAACAAAACCCGTGGCAGGTATTTATCTCTTGAAACATAAACGTGTGTGGAAACAGAGTCTTTTAAGTCCATCAAAACGCCATCATCGTAATCCCATGTAAAGTTTGCTGCATCTTTGGCCCGCACCCTAAAATTTACCGTAAGCGGTACACACCCTGATATGGGCGAATAACTAAGCGTACCAACCGGACCTGCAACCGAAATAACCTGGAAGGCAGAATCAATACAACCGCCGGCGCTGGTCACAAAAAGCTTTGTAGTAAAAACGCCTGGAGACGAATATACTTTTTGCGGGCTGGGTATTACCGAGTAAGTGCCATCGCCAAACGACCATTGCCATTTTTGGGCAAAGTAACTGTTGTTAACAAACTTTACCTGCAAAGGCGCGCAAACCGACGTGGAATCACTTGCTGAAAAACGCGCTACCGGCTTCTTATAATTAATGTATCCTGCTTTAGTCATTGTGCTTACACAACCAGTGCCTGCGGTAATAGTAAGCTTCACTGTAAACATTCCCGTATCGGCATAATTATAGATTGGGTTTTTAAAAGCTGAGGTTACCCCATTACCAAAGTCCCACGCATAGCTTATAATGTTACCTGTTGATAGGTTGTTGAAGGAGATTTGAGTGGGGGTGCAAATAAGGGAATCGGATGCTTCAAAATTTGCAGCACCGTACGATGTGGTTATATAATTTTTGTGGATGATGCTATCCCAGCAACCCGACTGATCGATGGTTTTTAGTTTTACCGAATAAACTCCCTCCGCATTATAAGTATGCTTAAAAGGTGGGGCAAAGTCTGTTTTGGTATTACCATCACCAAAGTCCCAAATCCAATAGGCGATGGGGTTTACGCCATCTGTGGTAGATGAATCGAGGAAGTTTATATCGTTGCCTAAACAGGCATTCGGTACATCTGCCGCAAACTTTGCAGTTGGCCCGTTTACACGAATGAAGTTCACTTTTACCATATCATCTTTACACCCAAAGCTATCAACGGTATAGCCATAAAATTGGTAGGTGCCCGATTGGTTGAAGTTTCTGCCGTATGCTGCGGTAGGCGTGGTAAAATAATTTGTTCCATCAAAACTCCAATTGTACGAAACCACATAAGCGGGGTTAGGATGAACCATGTTCATGACAACACTTTCGCCTTTGCACAATATGGTACGGTTTGTAGTAACATCTGCTTTGGCCAGCCATACGGGTATGGTTTGGTAGGATGTATCGCTGCAGCCGGAGTTGGAAGTGATCAGCCTGATTTTATATACGCCGTCTTTTATATAAAGGTGAACGGGGCTTGCATTGGTCGATGTGGTTCCATCGCCAAAATCCCACAGGTTGGAGGCAGCCGAAATAGATGTGTTCGCAAAACTTACTTTGCCTTTTTCCGTACAGTCTTTTATAAAAGTAAATTTTGACACTGTACCTACCGATCGCACAAAGTCGGGTTTCTCCAAAATGGTGATGCAACCATAATAGTTAATTGATAACGCTACATTAAACAACCCGGTGTCTTTATACTGGTATAATGGATGAGGAACTGAAGCTGTTCCGCTATCGCCAAACTGCCAGTAATAACTAACCGGCGAAGCAGTAACCGTGGAAGTAAACTGCAAAGGCTGCTTTGCGCAGGTAATGTTAGATGCAACGGAAAAATCGAACTTAACATGTTCGCCCACCTGTACCGAATTAGGATAAACAAGCGAATCCGTACATCCCGATTTTGAAACGGTAACCAGGCGAATAGAATATACACCCGGTGTTGTATAAGTATGGGTAGGCAAGGTTGGTGAAGAGGAGGTGGTTGTATATCCGTCGCCAAAATCCCAGTGGTACGATACGAATCCATCAACCGAAGTAATGGAAGCATTGGGTGAAAAAGTAAAAGGCGCGCAACCGTTTGCCGGAAGGTTGTATATAAATAACTCCGCCGGGCGAATCTTCACATAATCCGCTTTAGTGTGGGTTGCCGTACAATTGGCAGAGTTGCCGGATAACTTCACGGTAAATATTCCCTTTTTGGTAAACGTATAGGTTGGACTTTGTTGTGTTGAAGTACCTCCGTCGCCAAAGTCCCACAACCATTGTTTTAGCGGCGACGACTGGTCGGTAAAATTAACCGTGAATGGAACCTGGCAACTTTGGGTAACCGGCGCCGAAAAATCTATCACCGGTGGCTTAGTTACCATAATTGTTTTAGTGGTTGAATCCGTACATCCGCCAAAATCGTTGAACAGCTTTACTGTGTAAGTTCCGGCAGCGTTATAGGTATGCGATACAACCCTGTTATTGTATGTTGTTCCGTCGCCCATGTTCCACCGTACAAATACCGGGGTTGGGGTAGAGGTTACCCTGAACGTATCCGCAATTCCAATGCACATAGCTGCCGGCGACAAAAATTGTGTTTGCTGGCTGTAGATGGAAATTGTTTTCGTCACGGTATCGGAACAGCCTGAATCGGTTTTGGCAATCAGCGTTACCAGGTAATTACCGATAGCTCCATACGTATGCGATGGGTTACTGAGCGCCGATGTTTGACCATCTCCAAAATCCCAGGTATAATAAATATTACCGGCCCCATTTGAACTGTTGTTAAATGAAACATTCACCGGCAGGTTGCAATAAGGGGTAATGCTGTACGAAAAATTAGCCGCCACGCCCCGCAACTTTACGTAGGCTGTTTTATAAAGTGAACTATTACAACCTTTATCGTTGGTAACTTTTAAAAAAACGCTTTGGTTACCGGGCGATGTATATAAATGGGTTGGATGTTGCTGCGGGCTGATGGTACCATCTCCAAAATTCCACTCCCATTTTACTATTGTCCCCGATGAACTTGTACTGAGATCGGTAAAGCGCGATGCGTACGGGATGCAGCCTAATGTATCGGGTGTATGAAAGTTAGAAGCCGGTGTAGCATAAACGGTAATGTAATTGGTTTTTACAATGCTGTCTTTGCCTGCTGCGTTGGTAACGGTAAGTTTAATTGTATAAACCCCAGGAAGAAAATAGGATGTAACAGGGTCCCTTAAATTTGAAAGTGTACCGTTGCCCAAATCCCATTTCCACGATGTGGGATTATTGGTTGACTGATCGCCAAACCTTACTACCAAAGGGGTGCAACCGTTGGTTACATCAGCATAAAATGATGCCGCCGGCACCTGAGATTTTGCAATGACTGGCAGCAGCATGGTGAGTATAAATAGTAATTGGAGCCGGATTAAAAGTTTCTCCATGTTCACAGGTATGGGCAAATATACAAGTGAAAGACATTTCAATCACTCGTTCGCCTGCCTGTGTTCAATTTACCATTTTATCTTAGCAGTGTCACATTTCCTTTCATGGGGAACACGGCTCCATTTTCACAAATCACTTCCATCAGGTACACATATACGTCCGAAGTAAGTTTCACTCCTTTAAATATTCCATCCCATCCCTGGGATGCATCGTTGGCGCTAATGGCTCCACGCTCAAAAACAATTTGACCCCAGCGGTTAAATATTTTGAATGAACGCACACCAAATATTCCCCTGCCCCTCGGATAAAAAACATCGTTTGCACCATCGCCATTGGGTGAGAAAGTATTGGGCACATAAATGTTTGCATTGTTACAAATAACCATCAGTGTAATCTCATCCCGTGCTATACAGGTACCATCGTTGGATGCGACCACCGTATAGGTTACTTTTTGGTACGAGTTTGATGTTGGTGAAGGACAGGTTGTACAACTTAAAGCCGTTGCCGGCGACCATTTCCATTTTGTTACATCCGGCGAACTGATGGTTTCCAGTAACATGGTGGAACCCACCTGCATCGAACGGATACTATCACCCTTTATTGATATTTGTGGTATGGGGTAAACCTTCACATCCACATAACCTGTATCGGCAAAACAGTTCTTATCATCGCGTCCAATTACCTGGTACCTTATTGAACTTGATGCATTGGTAACCGGGTTTGCTATGGTGGTGTTGTTAAGATATAATGGTGGCGACCATTGATACTTTGCAGCACCTGCTGCCGTCAGCATCAGGGTTTCACCAGCACACAATGTATCGCCCGTTTGTACGCTCATTTGTAAAGGTTGTTTAACCAGTACCGTTAGCGAGTCGGAGTTTTTACAACCGTACAACGAGGTGCCGGTTACATAATAGGTTGTAGCCGAATCTGGCTTTGCAACCGGGCTTGCGCAATTTAAACAGCTTAAGCTTTTATCGAAAGTCCAGGTATAGTTTGTTGCACCCGATGGTTGTAAAGTAATAGTTTGATAACGGCAGATCAATGTGTCGGGACCTGCGTTTACAACCGGAATGGGACGTACGTTTAATACCAGGTTACTGGTGTCTGCACATCCATCCACATTTGTAGCAACAGCCCTTATGTTGTAGGCGCCCGGTACAGTATATATTTGGGTTGATGGATTTTGCAAGGTGGATGTTTGATTATTGCCAAGGTTCCAGCTCCACGAAAGAGCTGAAGTATCGGTCCGCACAATGGTACCCTGGTAAGTAATGTTTGCCGGTACGCAAACAGATGTATCGCCGGTGATGGCGATAGCGGGGCTGTTAACCACTTTTATATAGTTAAGCATGCTTGCCGAAGCCGGACATTGTGTGGACGTTTGTACTGTAAGGTTTACATTATACAAACCCGTAGCGGTGTATTTATGCGAAGGATTTTTTAGCGTAGAGGTATTACCGTCGCCAAAATCCCATGCGTAGGAAGCAATTACATCGTTGGTTAAACTGGAGTCGCTGAAGTTTACAATGCCACTGTCGCACAGGGTTGTGTTGATTGCCCGCAGGTAGGTTTCTACCCCGGTAACTTTAATGGTATCGGGTCCAACAATGGGCACGCGACAACCTGATGCATCTTCCAGGATCATCTTGGGCACATATTTACCAGGGGTGGTATAAGTATGGCTGGTGCTGGTTAGCGTATTGAAGTTGGTGTTGCCATCGTTATAATCCCATATATACTGAACTGAATTTTGCGTATTAGCAACAAAGTTGATGGTTGACGGATTACATACTTGCAGTGGATCGTAGGTGAAACTGCCCGTGGGGCCCTGTATCACCACTTTTTGCACCACCGTATCGGTACATCCACCCGTGTTAAACGCCCATCTTTTTACAAAATAAGTTCCGGGGTAAGTGTACAGGTGCGATGGATTGAGCAAGGTGGATTTTCCTCCATCGCCGAAATCGTATGAATGTGAAGTGAAATAATTATTGGCACTTACAAAGTTTACCATCAACGGCGGGCACGACGAAAAGGAATCACTCATGGTAAATGCAGCACTTGCTTTAAACACGTTAACCTGCTGTACCATTGTATCGCGGCATCCATATTGGTCGGCTATTTTCAGGCTTACCAGGTAAGTGCCTTCCTGCTTATAATCGTACACAGGCGTTTTGGCAATTGATGTATTGCCATCACCAAAATCCCAATTGTAAACACCATTGTAGCCGGTTGATAAATTTTGAATATCGAGTGGCACCGATGGGCACAACAATGTGTCGCGAATATGAAACCTTACCACAGGGTTGGAGATGGTTATAAGGGTGGGTTTAAAAAGACTGTCTTTGCAACCATAACTATCGGTAATGGTTAACCCTACCCCAAACACCCCGGTGCCATTGTAGCTGTGCACAAAGGGAGGCGCTGTGTAATTTTGAATTACACTGTCCCCATAATTCCATACCCATTTTGTTATAGGGTGAAAACCATCGGAGGTAGAGGAGTCGATAAAATTGACTGCGTTTTTAAAACAAGTACCCGGAAAAGGGGAGGCGAATACCGCCTTGGGACCGTACACTTTTACGGGGGTGGTGCTTTGTATCGTGTCTTTACAGTTAAGTGAATCCTGTACAATAACTGCCACCGGCATTACACCGGAGTTTGCATAACTGATAGCTACAGGTGAGTTAAAGGTGAGCAGCGGGTTACCCGCGCTTAAACCGCTAAAGTACCAGCTATAACTTAAAAGATTTGTAGGTGTTACATTGGCTATACCAAATACAATCCTGGTATTTTTACAGGCTGCGGTATCGGTTATTGTGAGCCTGCCATTTTCCTTTATTACCCATACCAGCCGCTTGGTACTATGCTGGCATACACCGTTGGAAACGGTTAGTTTAACTGTGTACTTTCCGCCCTGTGCATAGGTGTGCGAAGGATTGGAAACAGTTGATGTATTGCCATCGCCAAAATCCCAGTTCCACGAAGTGGCACCCAACGACTTATCAATAAACTTACGGGTAAGCCGGTCTGTACAAACGTACGATGTATCGAAACTGGCTATCGGTGGTGTTATGTGTATGTAGCTTCTTTTTAATAGGGTATCGGAACAACCATTGTTAGTAACGATCAGCATTACTGAAAACCGCCCGGTATCGGTGTATTTGTGTATTGGATTTTGCAGGGTAGACGTACCGCCATCGCCAAAATTCCAAAGCCATTCGTTAATAGCGGTATTTACCGAGTCGGGACCATTGTATGATATGGACTGGTCAGTAAACGTAATGGGTAATTCGGCACACACGTCTAAGGGCGTTGCTGTAAAAGCAGCAGTCCCTTTTCGGCCAACCTTTACACCCTGGCTAATGGTGATGGTATCGGTACAACCTGATGCTGTCCTAATTCGTAAAAAGATATTATAGTTACCGGGTTTTGTGTAGGTATGAGATGGATTTGCCGATGTACTCGTGGAGCCATCACCAAAATCCCAGAAATAAGTGGTTACCGGTTCCGATACATCTACTACCGCTGTTGGCGTAATGGTAAACGGAAGACAGCCTAAGCCAATGCCATCGATTTTAGCAATGTTGGGTGGAATTATTTTTACCCGGCTTGAGTCTACCAGCGTATCGGTACAGCCGCTGCTATTGATCGCTACCAGGGAAACGGTGTAGCTTCCACCAACCGTATAGGTATGGGTTGGATTTTGCTGGTTGGATGTACCGCCATCGCCAAAGTTCCAAACATAAGAAACGGCGTTGGTACTGGTACTGCTAAATGCAGCAGTAAGCGGCGCATTACAAGCAAGGTTATTTGATGCGGTAAACGATGCTTTTGGTTTATCCGAAATAGTTATGGATTGTGTACTGGAGTCAGCACATCCACCAAAATCGCTTACCAGTTTTACCTGGTACGTTCCGGGTGTAGTGTAAGCTTTTTGCGGACTTCTTACGGTAGAGGTGGTGCCATCGCCAAACGTCCACGCAGAAGAAACCGGGCTGGGATTGGATGTATTGGAAAAGGTTATGTTTTGCGCAACACACCCTACGGCTGGTTTTGAAAAACTCACGCTTACAAAACCTACGCTTAAACCATTTGGCTTAGTTAAGGTATCGGAACAACCATTTGAATTGGTTGTGATTAGTTGAATAGTATAACTACCTCCATTTTGATAAATATGGGAAGGACTTACCTGCGTAGAGGTTGTACCATCACCAAAATCCCATTTATAAGTTAGCGCACCTGTACCTACCGACTGGTTATTAAAACTAACCGTAGCGGGTGCATGGCAACCCGATGAAGAGATTAGAGAAAAATCTGCCCGCGCTCCATTCTGTAAAAAAATGTACGAGGGTTTTGTAAACACCTTAACGCAACCATTGCTGTTGGTAACTTTTAATGTAACTGAAAAATTTCCAGGACCTGTATAAAAGTGCGTAGGGTTTTGCAAGGTTGAAAGGCTGCCGTCACCAAAATCCCACTGCCAGGCTGTTATGGTACCCGAACCTGCCATGCTGCTATCGCGAAACTGTACATTCAATGGAAAACAGCCGGTAGTTTTTGAGGCAGAAAAATTTACAACCGGCAGGGCGTTTACGGTAACGAATTTTGTCCGGATTAATGAGTCGATTGTACCATTCTGATTGGTAACAATAAGTGATACCGTATAAACGCCAGGGTCAAAATAAGTTGCTGTAGGGTTTTGTTTGGTAGAAATCGTTCCGTTGCCCAGGTCCCACTTCCACGTAACCGGGTTACCCTGGGATTGATCCGTAAAAGTAACCACCATAGGAGGGCAGCCTTTTGTAATATCTGCGCTAAAATTGGCTTTAAGCTGTTGGCCAACTACCGTATTGGAAAAGATGATAAGAATGATAAGCTGAATAAAATTCAACCATACCTGTTTGAATGGCTTCATAGAAATTGGCGACAGAATCTGGTTATCAAATGGATATTGAATAGTGCGAACAAAAGTTCACTTACTATAAACCGTTTAATTACCTTTTTATTTTACGCGAAGCTTTCTTTTTGCGGGAATCGTCTTACACAAAAACAAAAAATCCCGCAACGGGAAATTTGCAGAAATGGGAACAGATTTTTTAGAAGAAATGATACAAAATACTACCGATTATATAGGCGCTACCAACTTAAAGGCAATTCATTTTTCGGGTAAAATATTCAATGAATGAATGACTGTTCAAACCTGATCCGGTTACCGACACACAAAGTTCTTCACTCGTTAACTGTCGGCCGTGTGCATGTATATTGGTTCGTAACCATGTTAACAAACCCTGCGTGTCACCATTGTTTGCCATCTGCTGCTCTAACATAGGAACATCTTGTTTTGCCTTTTGCCAAAATTGCGCGGCATAAAAACTACCAAGGCTGTAGGTAGGGAAATAACCAAAGCTACCATGGCTCCAATGAACATCCTGCAGGCAACCATTTTTATCGTCGGGCACATCAACGTTCAACAATTTTTTATACAGATCGTTCCAATAAACCGGTATTTCGTTTACCGAGAGATCACCACTTATTAAATGCTTTTCTAACTCGTACCTAATCATAACATGAAAATGATAGGTAAGCTCATCGGCCTCCGTACGAATAAGAGATGGCTTTACTTTATTGATGCCATTTACAAACTCCGTTAAAGAAACACTTGCAAATTGTTCAGGAAAATATTTTTTTAGTTCGGGGAAAAAATAGGTCCAGAATGCCTCGCTTCTGCCAACACAATTTTCCCATAAACGCGATTGCGATTCATGAATGCTTAACGATGCATATTCTCCGGATGGCAAACCATATTCTCCGGCGGGCAAACCCTGTTCGTACAGTGCATGACCCACTTCATGAATGGTGCTCCAGGTCATGTTTCCAAAGTCATTTTCATCAATGCGGGTGGTGATCCTTACGTCGTTACTATTGAAGTTTGTGCTGAATGGATGCTCGGAAATATCCTGTCGGCCGGCATCAAAATCAAAACCTAATCTGCGGGCAATAAACAGGCTCCACTCCCACTGTTTATTTTTTGGAAAGTGTTGGTTAAGAAAACTGTCATCCGGCGTTGGCAGGCTTTGGCTTTGTGAAAGCAAATTTTGCAGTAATGGTTGTATCTCCGCAAACACTTTGTCCACCATAACAACTGTTGCACCCTTTTCATGTTCATCCATTAACGCATTGTAAGGATGATGGGTATATCCCAACATAGCCGCTTCCTGTTGTTTTAAGGTTATCAACACACCAAGCAAAGGTTTAAAAACAGAGAAGTCATTTTGCTTTCTTGCTTCTATCCAACTATGAAAAGCGGCGGAAATACTTTTGCTTAATTGTTTTACAAATTCAGGTGATATCTTTTTCAACTTGTTGTAATCTGTAAGCGACAACGACACATTGTTTCTTTGCAGCGGGGTAAGATCGTGCCTGGATTGCAGTTCGGTTAAAAGGTCGCCGGTTTTTGATTCAGTAAATAGTTGATGGGCAATCTCGTTAAGGGTAGCGATTTGCTGACCGCGAAATACAGCCCCGCTGGGTGGCAGGTAAGTTTCCTGGTCCCACTGTAGTACGGCCGAGGCGTATTTAACGTCCGCAATTTTGCGAAACGTGTGTGTATAAATTTGATAAAGATCGGAAGTAGAATACCTGATGAGCATTTCCAAAAATAACTGAAAACCAGACAGGTGTAAAAAACCGAATACACCTTAATGACCTATGCCTCCTGAGTAGCGAGGAGCAGACTTGAACTGCCGTCCGCCGCGGCGGATATGAATCCGTAGCTCAAGTTTATATGGTTTTAACGAAATCTCTGCCAGCACCCGTTTTCAACCACTGCTCATATTGCATGGCTTCAAGTTTGGAATCAAACTCCTTTGTATAGATCAACTTCCAGGGACGATAGGATTTCGTCCAGTCATTTCCAAGCACGGTATGCGATGATAAACGTTGCTCCAGGCTACTGGTGTAGCC
>JANPIA010000210.1:0-5433 GCA_031424735.1 Segetibacter sp. | reverse complement strand
GCGTGTATAATGCAAATTATTATTAACATAACGACAGTATTTTTCATATTTTAAAATTATCCAAAATCAGCCAATCTGTTATTGCTCTGCCATTTTTTTCTACAAGCGGTACTAAGGAATGTATTTAACTATCTTCGCACCCCAAAAAAGTTCTTAAGAGATGATTAGCAGAAGAAATATCCGGGTAAAAGTAATGCAGACCTTGTACACACTCAATACCCTGGATGCTGAAACAAACATACCCGACCCCGTTAAACTATTGAAGAAACAAATTGATGCTTCGCAGCAGCTTTTTATTTACTTGTTATTTTGCCTTACAGAAGTAGCCCGGTATGCAGAAACAGATTCGATGAAGCGTTCTTCAAAAAATTTACCTTCCGAACAGGATTTAAATGTGAATACGAAAATTTCTGGCAACGAATTTCTCTGGCAAATTTTAGAGAACCGGTCGTTTCAGTTTGCGGTTGGGGAAGATAAGCCAGCGCTTATAGATGGTACTTCCGATCAGATTAAAAAGTTGTACAAGGAGTTGAGCGAATCAGACGAATATAAAGCCTATACCAGCGCACAAAACCGTGATAAAAAAGCGGAAAAAAATATCATCCTTTTTATTTTCAGCAACCTGATGCTACCCAGCGAAGATTTCACCTCGCACATTGAGGAACATTTTACCAATTGGGACGATGATGCTGAAATGATGAACCAGCTTATTCTCAACTACCTGCAAAAGCCTACCGGGTACAACCTGCAGGACATGCTGACCAAAGAAAAATGGGAATTTGCCAAAACCCTTTTAACCACTACCAGGGAAAAAACAACCTTTGCCCTGGAATTAATTAAACCTAAACTAAAAAACTGGGATGCCGACCGGATAGCGGTGCTGGATATGATTTTAATGGAGATGGGCGTTTGCGAATTATTGTTTTTCGAAACCATCCCTCCCAAGGTTACGATTAACGAATACATTGATCTTGCCAAAGCATACAGCACTCCGCAAAGCGGTCATTTTGTAAATGGCATACTCGATAACATACACAAGGAACTGGTTAGCCAGGATAAGATTCATAAGGTTAACTTCAAGAGTAAAGCCTAAATATTCAATCTATTTATCGGCAATGAAAAACATTTTGATCACATCGCTCGTTCTTTTTGCAGTTGCTTGTAACAGTATCGAGACAAAACCATCCGTTAATGCTATAAGTGCCGGCAAAGACACGCTAAATTATACCACTATTACCTGGGCGGATCCTGATCAAAATATCGGGGAACTGGGTTTAGGTGATAAGGCAGAAATAAAGTTTCATTTTACTAACAGCGGACAAAAACCTTTGTTCATTATTTCGGTAGAGCCAGGCTGTGGATGTACGGTGGCCGATTTTCCTAAGCAAGCGATCTTGCCTGGCAAAAGCGGCGAAATTGTTGCGAAGTACGATACCAAAAAAGGCTATGAAGGTGATTTTAAAAAAGCGGTTTCAGTTACAACCAATACAAAGCCAATTACAGTTCACAACCTTACTTTTGGAGGCGTAATAAAACCGGTGGTAAAAAAATAAATTAAACAAACTACGTTTCATTACCGAATGAAAATGGAGCGGATTAAAAAATTAAAAACTGCATATTTGCAATTATAAACCCAAACAACAATGATTCAATATTCATTTCTTTTAGCCGCCGATCCAAAGGGCGGAGGTACTATCCAGTTATTAATGATGGGCGGTATTATACTTGTGTTCTGGCTTTTTATGATACGTCCACAGGCAAAAAAAGCAAAGCTGCAAAAGCAGTTTATCAACGATTTAAAAAAAGGTGATAAGATAGTAACCATCGCCGGTATTCACGGTGTGATTAATAAGGTGAACGACGATGCTACCTTACAGTTGGAAGTAAATCCCGGTAGTTATATGAAGATTGAAAAATCGGCAATTAGTCTTGAATGGAGCCAGCAGTTAAACAAAGTGCCTGCGGTTACCGGCGACAAAAAATAAACAATTATTGTTGGTAGCCTAACCAACAATTTAAACTTTAAAAAGCTCCGAAACCTTGAACGTGCATGGTCATTTTCCGGTTTCGGAGTTTTATTTTAATTTTTGTGGAGTATGCTTAAAGTTGGACTTACCGGCGGAATAGGCAGTGGCAAAACTGTGGTGTCCAATATTTTTAGAATTTTAGGAATTCCCATTTTTAATGCAGACCAGGCAGCAAAAAAAATGATGGCGGAAAGCCCTGAAGTGAGGGAGCTATTAATTAAGGAATTTGGAGAGGAAACCTATACTGATGAGAGGCTAAACCGCCCTTTTTTAGCAGCACAGGTTTTTTCAGAAAGCTATAAACTGGATAGGCTGAATGCCATCACTCACCCACTAATTATTGATGCAGCTAACCGTTGGATGCGATCGCAAACAGCTCCGTACATTATAAAAGAAGCCGCCTTAATTTTCGAATCAGGCTCCGGTGCGCATCTCGATTATATTATAGGTGTTTTTGCGCCAATGCACATGCGATTAAAAAGAGCAATGGATCGCGATCAGGTTTCTGAAGAAGCAATTAGGTCGCGCATGAAACGCCAAATAAGCGACACTATCAAAATGAAGCTATGCGATTTCATATTGGTAAACGATGAGCAGAAGTTACTTTTGCCACAGGTTTTAGCGTTACACAAACAGTTGGTTAAACTCAGCGATGGTATAATTTAGATTGCTGAACAATACACCAAACGTGGTTTACAATTAACAAAGCAATGATCGCCTCTACTCCTTCCCTACCTTACTATGCGGTTATATTTACATCTGTGCGAACAGAGGGCGATCTTGGTTATAGTGAAATGTCGCAGCAAATGGATGAGTTGGCAAAACTGCAACCCGGTTATTTAGGCATCGAAAGCGCAAGAAATGAAATTGGCATCACCATATCTTATTGGAAAGACCTGGACAGCATCTGGCTTTGGAAACAACAAAGCGAACACCTTATAGCCCAACAGAAAGGCATAAGTAACTGGTATGATGCTTACCATGTTAGAGTTTGCAAAGTGGAAAGGGAATATGGTTTTGCAAAATCCGGGGTACAGCAGGTTTGATACTTTAGATCATGATAATTTAGCTAAAGCTTCTTTGATTCGCACCCATGCTCTTTCAATATTTTCCATGCTGTTGGCAAACGAAAACCGAACACAATTGGGCTCTCCAAACGCATCACCCATTACCGATGAAACATGTGCGGTATTGAGGAGATACATACTGAGATCGGAAGCGTTAACTATGGTTTCACTGCCGTTTTTCTTTCCGTAATAACTGCTTACATCCGGAAAAATATAGAAGGCACCATCGGGATGGTAACATTTAAAGCCTGGTATTTCTTTCACTAATTCCAACGTTTTTTTCCTTCGCCGGGTAAACTCCTCCGTCATTTCTTCGGAAGGTTTTAAATCGCCGGTAAGTGCTGCCACGCCTGCTTTTTGCGTAATAGAACAGGTACCGCTGGTTATTTGTCCCTGTAGTTTTTCGCACGCCTTTGCAACTTCCAAATTAGCAGCCATATAACCCAGTCTCCATCCAGTCATAGCAAACCCTTTACTCAAACCATTAATAATTATTACCCGTTCTTTCAAGTCATCAAACTGCGCTATGCTTTCGTGAGAACCTACAAAATTGATGTATTCATAAATTTCATCGGAGAGTATATAAATGTCAGGATGTTTTCTGAAAACTTCTGCCAATCCTTCTAACTCCTTTTTACTGTAAACTGCACCGGATGGATTACAAGGCGATGAAAACATGAATAGTTTGGTGTTAGGGGTAATGGCGCTTTCTAACTCAGTTGGCGTAATCTTAAAGCAGTTTTCTACAGTGCTTCTAATTTCGACCACTTTGCCACCTGCAATTTTTACCAATTCCGAATAAGTAACCCAGTAGGGCGTAGGAATAATAACTTCCTCTCCATGATCTACCACCGCTAAAATAGCGTTGGCAAGACTTTGTTTGGCACCTGTTGATGTAACAATATTTGAGAGTGTATAGTCAAGATGATTGTCGCGTTTTAATTTGGCGCAAACCGCTTCACGCAAATCCAAAAAACCCGGTACCGGCGTATAATGGCTCCAATTATCGTTGATCGCTTTTATTGCCGCATCCTTAATATGTTGGGGGGTATCAAAATCTGGTTCGCCAAGCGACAGGTCAATTACATCAACACCGCTGGCTCTTAGTTCGCGGCCGAGTTTAGCCATTTTTAAAGTTTCGGGCTCATTAAATTTTGTAAGTAGGGATGATAGCGCCATAACAACTGTGTAGGGTTTTAATATATTGGCGCAAATGTATGTATTTTATAAAGCGATGTACTTAGTGGCTCCAAAAACTGGCACCGTCGGTGAAATTTCAAAAATCATTCAACAAACACCTTTTAATCTTAGATGTTTTTCAAAACGGAGGTAGTCAATATTGCATTTTAAATGCCGTCAGGTTGGGCTTATGGAGTCGCAACCTTGATAATTCATAACGATATATCGATTGCCCAAGCGATTTCATAAACGGAAAACCGACGTTATCGTAATCATACCTGTCATCGTTAAAAATGCCATCGCTGTTGCAAAGGAGGGTTGCACTAAGCATAAACTCTAGTTGGTTTTCAAAATCAACGATATAAGCTGCATCCGTTAAAAACCCATAAGCATCGCCCACCTTATTAAATATGCGGATGTTTGCAGGTACCTGTTGTTTGCCTGCGCCCAAAAATAAAAACTTTACATAGGCATCAGGGTATATAGTGGTATCGTAACCGGGGTACCTGCTTTCGCGGGTATAGGCGCTCATATACTTTCGTACAAAGTTGTAGTCGTCACCGGTTAATTTAAACCGATGTTTGGAGGGAACACTTTCAGGAAAAATAACCGCACGAACAATGCGATGCAAGTCGCTGAGCGAAAGCCTGTTCTTTTTTGAAAAATCAAACGGTTCGTCGACTAGTGAATTACCACGAAAAAACCCAATGCCCATTTTATCATTGCGCAACTTGAATGGTTTGGTGTTTACCTGTGCAGGCTCACTGTATAAAATATTACCCGAGGTATCATAAAACGAAACAGCATTGGTGTGCCTGTTCTCGTCTTCGGTCATCGAAACACTCAACCGATGCATTATTTCAGCATTGTTATAACCTTTGCTTTTAAGTTTTTGGTTTATATACTCTTGTCCCACAAATTCGTACAGCCTGTTAAACGCATCGTTGTCGCTGACCAGCAATATTTGTTTAATGTAGTGAGCAACGGACGGTCGTCCATCTTCCGACATCGGATGATTATAAATGGTTTGTTGTTTTGCATAGCTGCTGTCGGTTACCATGGTGGTGTATTTGTCAACACCTGCTTTTTTCATTTCGTTCAACTTTTCCAGGGCAAGTAATGCAACCGGTAACTTAACCGTGCTTGCAGGGTAAAAATAT
>JANPIA010000209.1:0-3449 GCA_031424735.1 Segetibacter sp. | reverse complement strand
GCATCGCCGGGTACTGGCCGGCGACCTGTTGCAAACAATAAAACGTACATATGGAATGCCTGCAAAAATGCCGGTGTGTCTTACAGAACGTATGGTGAATTCTCAACGGGCTCACGACCGCATCTTCCGGTTTTGAAAGATCATGTATGCCCATACTTTAAAGAGTTCGATCTCACCGTGCGGGATACTACGAGGTACTTTCAATGGAAAAGAGATTTTGATTCATTGCTGGCAGTTGATGCGGTGCCTCGTTTTAACAGTATCCGGTTAGGCAACGATCATACTGAAGGATTAAAGCGAAACCGCCCCACACCCTTTGCCCACGTTGCTGATAACGATATGGCTGTGGGTATGTTCATCGACCATCTAAGTAAAAGCCCTATCTGGAACGAGACCGCAGTATTTATTATTGAAGATGATGCTCAAAATGGTGCCGACCATGTGGATGCGCACAGAAGCACAGCCTATGTTGCGGGTGGTTTTGTAAAACGCAAACTGGTTGATCATACAGCGTACACCACCACCTCAATGTTACGTACCATTGAGTTGATATTGGGCTTACCACCTATGACGCAGCACGATGCGGGTGCTACGCCAATGTGGAGATGTTTTGATAGCATTGCACGTCCATATAATATGGTAGTAAGAAGCCCAGGTGTAAAACTTACCGACAAAAACACTGCTATAAATAAGTGGCAAAAAATTAGTGAAGGCTTTAACCTTGCAACCGAAGATTCTGAGCCTGATGTAAAATTTAATGAGGTATTGTGGTATGGCATCAAAGGAGATGCTATTCCTTTTCCGGGTCCTAAGCGATCTGCTTTTGTTAAGGTTGTAAAAAAGGATGATGATGACTAATCGTTGAGTGAAATCTTTAACGTATGCTTACCCGTATCGCTAATTAACCATTGACTACAACAACATGATGCAAAGAAAAATTTTCACAATAGCTTGTTTCTGTATAGTTGCCGCCGCCGTATTACCTTACTGTAAAACAGCTAAAAAAATGACGACTGCCGGTTTTGTTTCGGAAGGATTTATGAAAATTGGCCATAGGGGAACGAGGGGCTTAATGCCCGAAAATACAATCCCTGCCATGAAAAAAGCCATTGAGTTCGGCGCAACTATAATAGAATTTGATGTGCATATTTCAAAGGATGGCCAAGTGATCGTGTACCACGATGCATCGTTTAACCCAGCCTACACTACTATGCCGGATGGCAGCGAAATACCCGTGACCGATCGCAAAAAATACACGTTCTATCAAATGAATTATAATGAGATAAGACCTTTTGTTGTCGGCAAAAAAATGTATGCCGAGTATCCGCAGCAGGAACAAATTGCTTCTTACACGCCATTGCTTTCAGAACTTATAGACTCTGTGGAAGCCTTTACCAAATCCAAACAGTTGCCGGCTGTTACCTACCTGCTTGAAGTAAAGTCGGATACTAAAACAGATGGCGTTGAACAACCTGCTCCCCAGCAATACATGGATATTTTAATGAAAGTTTTGAACCCTTATAAGTTGGACAGGCGTTTGATCGTTCAATCGTTTGATGTACGCCCTTTGCAGGTTTTGCACCGCGATCATCCGGGTATCGCTCTGGGCTTTCTAACAGGTGATAAGAATGTAAGCTTCGAAGAAAATTTAATTCATTTAGGTTTTGTGCCCACATTTTATAATCCGCATTACAACCTTACAAACGAAGCGTTGATTGAAAAGGCACATGCAAAAAATATACTGGTAACGCCATGGACGGTAAACACCTTAAAGGAAATGCAACGGCTAAAAAGTTTGAAAGTAGATGGTATCATTACTGACTTTCCCAATTTGTTTAAGGAGTTGGACTAACGCTATACCGCAAAGTATATCCTATACAATGGTTACTTCTATGCCCATGCGTTCCAGGTTATTTACGTAGTGATCCGAAATGCCCTCGTCGGTAATTACCTGGTTCACTTCTTCAATGCCGCAAATTCTACCAAAGCCTCTTTTGCCAAATTTGGTTGAGTCGGAAAGTACGATCACTTTCTGCGAAGCTTTAATCATTTGCCTGTTAAGGTGTGCTTCCTGCACGTTGGTTGTAGTAAGCCCAAGTTCGATGTCGATGCCATCAACCCCTAAAAACAATTTGCTGCACGAAAAATCGCTGAGCATATTTTGTGCATACGCGCCGGTGATGGAGGAAGAACTTTTCCTGATTATTCCACCGAGCTGAACGATCTCTACATTTTCGTGTTCCATCAATTCAAGGGCAACATTCAGGGCAGAGGTGATGACCGTTAGATTTTTGTTGTGGCCGATATTTTTTGCTAAGGCAAGCACTGTGGTGCCCGATGCTATGATAATAGAATCGTTTGCCTCTATGGTTTCGGCCGCCACTGCACCAATCCTCATTTTTTCGGACGACTGCAATTTTTCTTTTTCGGTAACAGGCTTATCTACGGTGTAAGGATTGTTAATAGTAGCACCACCGTGGGTGCGAAAAAGCAATCTTTTATTCTCAAGTAATTTCAGGTCTTTTCTGATAGTGACCGTAGAAACTTTTAGCTCTTTACACAAATCCAGCACCTGAACAAAGCCTTCCTTTTGCAGTGTATTTAGAATTAACTGGTGGCGAACGGCAATGTTGATCATAATAATAAAATTCGTTCCTGCGCTCAACGACCATTTAAATTATCGAACAGGCTCGGTGTTGTTGATATTAGAAAAAGACTCCTTCGACAACTGAAGGCAGATATCTTTCTACGTGGAACGTACGAGCTATTTCAAATCCAAATAAATTTTGCTAAAGAGATGACTGCCCATTACCGCTAATCGAACAATCTGCAAAAGCAGATTGTTCGATTACTTTAAAACGGCCACCGCGATCAATCCATTTGCTGGTGAATCATTTCACCCATTGCCAAAGCTGCCACCGCTATGAGTTCAATACCTTGGTTTGATGGTTGATGCTTTCCAAATGTACCGCGTCAAAATACTTGGTGATGAATTCTTTGCTCAGTCCCAGCTTTTCACCTTTTTGAAACGCTCTTTCCAATATCTCGTTCCAACGGCTGGTTTGTAAAATGGTGATGTTATTTTCTTTTTTGTAAGAACCAATCTTTTCAGCAACCTTCATCCGCTGTCCTAAAATTTGCATCAGTTCATCATCCAGGTGGTTAATTTGGTTGCGAAGTTTTTCCAACGCATTGTGGTATTCTTCAGAGGCAACATCGTCTTTTCTCCAAATAATGTTGTCGAGCATTTTGCCTAACACCTCAGGCGTTATTTGTTGCTTCGCATCGCTCCATGCATTGTCCGGGTCTATATGGCTTTCAATGATCAAACCATCATAATCCAGGTCGATTGCCTTTTGTGCAACCTCCTGCAAAATGTCTCTTCGTCCGCAAATGTGCGATGGGTCGTTTATCATGATCAGTTCAGGGTACCGTCGTTTCATTTCGAT
>JANPIA010000208.1:0-35441 GCA_031424735.1 Segetibacter sp. | reverse complement strand
AGCAGGTGGATGATCTGAACCCGGTTTTTTGTTTTGTTGTGCGTGGCTAGCAACAGGAAGTAACACGAATGCTGAAAGAAGGATGGTAATTGTTTTGATCACCGGATTTTGATTTTTGATGGACAAATAGTTTTTGCCAGCGCCTGCGCGAAGTTGACATTTGATTTCAATTAGTTATTTAATGCCTGGTACACCAAAACTTTAAACGCCTCTTCTATGTTGTGCCTGCGTGCCCATACCTGGTTATAAAACTGGGCTACAATCTTTTCTTTCGGATCAACCCAATACGTTGTTGCAAATGCGCCGCCCCAGCCATATGTACCAACCGACACGGGAAGCTTTGCTGCCGTTTTCTCCGATGCAATGGAAAAGCCAAGTCCGAATTTATCTGCACCAACATTCAGCTCACTAATTTGGTTCGACGTCATTAACCGCACAGAATTTCTGGATAAAATCCGGGTACCATTGTACGATCCCCCATTTAAAAGCATTTGAAGAAATTGTGCATAATCGGTAATGGTTGAGGTAAGACCTGCACCACCCGAGTAATAGGTTCCGTTGGTAACAGGGTATCCCGGGTTCCAAGGAACGCCGTTGTATGTAAAGGAGTTGTCCATTTTATGAATGCCGGTTGCATCTTCAAAATGTAAAACTGCCAGGCGATCCTGTTTTTCGTGCGGCAGGTAAAAGTAGGTATCCTTCATGCCGAGTGGATCAAATATGCGGGTCTTAAAATATTCGGCGAGGTTCTTTCCGGATATTACTTCTACCAGGTAACCGAGCAGGTCGGTATTCAATCCATAGGTAAATTTTTCGCCCGGCTGGTGCATCAGGGGTAATGTACCCAGAGACTTCATAGGGTTTTCTAAAAGCAAACCTTCTTTTACGGCAAGCCCGGAGGAGATATCATTTTTATGATAGATAGCATTGGCTGCAGGAATACCAATTTGCGAATAACTGATGCCCGAGGTATGGGTAAGCAGGTCGCGGATGGTAATATCCCGTTTTGCATTTACGGTGGTGTAGGTTGTATCTGCGGCATTGTATTTATCCAGCACCTTTTGGTTTTTGTATTCCGGAATGTATTTGGATACAGCATCATCCAGCAATAGTTTTCCTTCCTCGTACAGCATCATAATGGCAACGCTGGTTATTGCTTTTGTTTGCGATGCCAGCCTGAACAGCAAGTCGGTTTTCATGGGCGATTTTTTCTCAGGGTCGTTGTAGCCAAAGGCTTTTTTATACACCACCTTTCCGTTATGCATTATGAGGGCAGTTGCACCTGGCATCCATTTTTGATCAATCCACTCCTGTATTTTTTTGTCAAGAATTTTGAGGCGTTCCGCTGAAAAACCGTGTACGTCCGTTGCTGATTTAGCTGGTGAAACCTGTGCAATGCTACCGTAAACAAAAAGAAGCAGGAATGTGCTGGCAAGAATAGTTTTCCGCATAGATGGTGTTTTAGTGATGAGTAATTGGTTTGTTAAGATGATAGATGTTTATTTGGCGGCATTGGCTTTAAACACCCGCAAAAAATTATCGCCCAAAATTTTCCTGATGTCTTTTTTTGTATAACGTCTCGCTACCATTTCTTTTGTTATCAATGGGAAATCTTCCACGCCGTTCAATTGATGTGGAGGCGATTCAATCCCGTCAAAGTCGGAGCCTATACCAACGTAATTAACACCAACCAGTTTTACAATATAATCAATATGATCGATGAGTAACGAGAGTGGTGCCCGCAGGTTTTCAAAATCAGCATGATACTTTTCCGCTATAATATCATCAATAGCATAAAGCGATTTATTTAATTTTTTTAGCGAGTCAACTTCCTCTTTGTGCAGATTTTGAAAAGCATTTTTTCGCTTGTTGTAGTTGCTGTCTAAAAAGCCGGAGTAAAAGTTAACCTGGATAACCCCACCATTTTTTGCAATGGCTTTAATCTGTTCATCTTTTAAATTACGGGGTACCGGGCAAATAGTGTAAACGCTGCTGTGCGATGCTATCACGGGCTTCTTACTTATCCGGATCACGTCGCTAAAGGTTTGTTCGCCTATGTGGCTAACATCAACCAACATACCCAGCGCATTCATTTTTTGTACAACCTGTTTTCCAAAATCATTTAATCCTTTGGGTTGCTGTAACAGCGAATTGCGGGTTTCGTCCCACGCGGAAGTAGCCCAGGGTGTAGATACATTGTGTGTGAGGGTAAGATATCGTACGCCCCTGTCAAACAATGTTTGCAGTTTGGAAAGATCATTTTCCATCATGTGCCCGCCCTCTACGCCAATTAAACCAGCCAGCTTATTTTGGCGTACAGCCTTGTATAACTCTGCAGGCGTTTTTACAATTGACATGCGCTGCGGATTACGCCATGCGGTTGCATATAATGTATCTATCTGCATGTTGGCAATTGCGAAAGGAAACTGGTCATTTCCATCGCACCAAATTGAAAATATTTGTACATCAACTCCACCTTGTTTAAAACGGTTAAGGTCGGAATGTGTTTTGCCACGAAGGTCAGCATCAAAGCTGTAGCCTTTTGGGATCGCCTTTTCAAGTATGTCGTTGTGCGTATCGGCAAGTATTGCCTTGCGGTGAATTTTTAAATACGATTGCCCGGACACCAACATGCTTAAAACAACGAATACGACTAAAGAGAAAATCCGCAGGCAATACATCATAGTAAGCATTTTGACGAGAAAATACGGATAAATTTCATGGTACAACAAACGGGTTACCTCTAAAATAAAAAACCCCTGCGCCAGGGGAATTTGTTTTTTATTAGTGAGTTTTTTTAAAACCTGTTTTACCTGAATTTCATTTCATGATGATTGTCGGCAGCGTATTTCACCTTAATGCGATTCCCCGATTTGTAGTGGTCCATGTCTTTTTCCGAAACCACATGGTTGGTCTCCATAATAAAATTTCTTCCTTTATTGGGTATCACCTGCATTTGCAATTTAATCTCCGGCGCATCGTCTATAAACAAACCGGTTTGCTGCATGTCTATGATAACTGCTTCTGCCTCTTCCAGGTGCAAAGTTTTTACAGCAGGATTTAAAAACTTTACAATCCGCGGAATGTTAAGGATCACCATTAAGAGCAGAATGGTAATGCCTATGGTGAAAAACGGGAAAATGATTTCGGTAATAAATGTGTTCATGATTTTAAGAATATTCCACAAAGAACGACAGGATGGAAATCTTATTATGAAAACGATCAACTACCGGCTGTTATAAATTTGCAAAGGGTTACCAACAACGGTTTAAGTGCTACACTACCACCCGTTATAAATGTTGCATTATATTAGTAGTATTAATTGTTTGGGGATGAAGGTTCATAAACTTTTGGTAGCTGCTATTATTGTCTGTTCGTTGCCGGCATTTGCACAGGTGAACGAAAGTTTTAGCGATGGCGACTATACTGCAAACCCTGCCTGGGCAACTACTGCCGGCGATTGGCTGGTTAATCCATCTTTCCAGTTGCAAAGCAATAACCTGGTTGCTAACAGCACTTTCTTTATTACTACACCCAGCACACTTGCCGTAAACACGCAATGGGAAATATTTATGGCGCTTCCTTTCAACCCATCATCGGTAAACTATGTGGATGTTTTTTTAACTGCCTCGCTTGCTGATTTATCTAACAACAGCAACACCGGTTATTTTGTACGGGTTGGCAATACGGATGATGATGTAAGCCTGTACCGAAAAGATGCCGGCGGAGTCGTAACAAAGATTATTGACGGTGCCAATGGTATTTTAAACACGAGTAACAATATGCTGAAGATAAGAGTAATTCGCGCAGCCGGTAACCAGTTTACTTTGTTTAGAGATATTACCGGAACCGGCAACAGCTATATTTCCGAAGGAACCGTTGCTGACGGAACTTCTACAACCTCCTCCTTCTTCGGCATACTTGTAAGACAAAGTACCGCTGGTTTTTTTCAATCGCACTACTTCGATAACATAGAAGTAAAGCCCTACGTACCGGATGTTCTTCCACCGCTTATACAATCTGTTACCGCAATTACTGTTAACAGTGCCGATGTGTTGTTTAACGAGCCGGTTGATGTTACCAGTTCGCAAACACTCAGCAACTACTCGGTTAATAATGGTATTGGTAACCCAGTAACAGCCATTCGCGATGCAACAAACAGTTCGCTCGTACACCTCAACTTCGCTGCAAATTTCCCCAACGGTGTTAACAACACAATTACTATCAATGGTGTTAGAGATGTTGCCGGAAATGGTATTACAAACGGCATGGCAGTCTTCAGCTTTTATGTTCCGCAACGGTACGACGTAGTAATAGATGAAATTTTTGCCGACCCTTCCCCGCAGGTGGCATTACCCAACGCAGAATTTATTGAGTTAAAGAACACCAGCACACAACCCATCAACCTGCAGGGATGGAAGATTGCCAGCGCTTCTACAACAAGCAATGCTTTGCCTTTCTACATTTTGCCCGCGGATAGTTTTCTTATTCTCACCTCCACATCCAACGCAGCTTTGCTTTCTGGCTTTGGTAGAGTAATGGGTGTTACCTCTTTTCCGGCATTGGATAATACCGGTACCACCCTTTCACTCATCTCCAGAGAAAATACAACCATACATGCCGTTAACTATAACGTAGCCTGGTACAATAACGCCGTAAAAAGCGATGGTGGCTGGTCGCTTGAAATGGTGGATACTAAAAACCCGTGCGCAGGTTCTTATAACTGGAAAGCCAGCACCGATGCAAAGGGCGGAACGCCTGCTGCAAAAAACAGTGTAGACGGTGCAAATAAAGATGTGCTGGCACCTGCATTATTAAGAGCTGCCGCACCCGATAGTGTAACGGTGGTATTAACCTTTGATGATCCGTTAGACAGTTTGAAAGCGGCTGCAGCAGCAAACTATTCCATCAGCGATGGTGTGGGTACACCAGTTTCTGCCATCGCTTTATCACCCCTGTTTAATAAAGTTCAGCTAAGGTTGAGTACGCCTTTAGTACGAGGAAAAGTTTATATCGTAACCGCTAACAATATTACCGACTGTAGCGGAAACGTTTTGCAAACATTACGCACCGCTCGCCTCGGGTTAAGCAGTGTCGTGGATAGTTCTGGAGTTATCATAAACGAGGTGCTGTTCAACCCTAAATCAAACAGCGTTGACTTTGTAGAGCTATACAACCGCACAAACCTTGTTTTTGATTTGAAAGATATTTATATCGCCAACCGCTCTTCATCAACCAATATTATTGGCAGTGTGAAACAACTTAGCACAGAAAGCATTCTGCTGTTTCCAGGCGACTTTTACGTGGTAAGCGAAAGCGGTGCAACTGTAAAGCAAAATTATGTGGCCAAAAACCCTGGCAACTTTGCGGATGTTACCATGCCTTCGTACCCCGACGATAAAGGTTTTGTTGTTTTACTAAATGCTCAGGGCAGGGTTGTAGACGAACTGGACTACGATCAGAAATGGCATTTTGGTTTGATAGATAATGATGAAGGCATTTCGCTTGAAAGGATTGACTACAATAAGCCCACTCAAAGCCGGGACAACTGGTTTTCGGCCGCTTCCACAGCGGGTTACGGAACACCGTCCTATCAAAACTCGCAATTCAGATCCGATCTCCAGTTGCAGGGCGAGGTCGCCGTTTTGCCCAAAGTATTTTCGCCGGATAATGATGGTACCGACGACTTTTCGCTGATTAATTATGCAGTTGCAGGTGCGGGTAATGTAGCCAACATAACTATTTTTGATGCCGAAGGCAGGGCGGTAAAAGTTCTCGCAAAAAATGCAACGCTTGCATCCACAGGCAGTTTCAGGTGGGATGGGCTGGATGATAAAATGAGGAAAGTGCCCGTAGGTGCCTACATTATTTACACCGAAATTTTTAACCTGGGCGGTAAGAAAAAATCGTTTAAGAATTCCGTTGTTGTTGCTGCAAGATTTTAATTGATCGCCCCATAAATTTTACGGCTGTTATAGTGCGATACTTCCTCCACAGGAATGCCGTATTTGGTTTGGTTAGGTATCCCATTGTTGTGTTTTTTTATTGGCAGGATTTTTTTTATAATAATTCTTTGTAAGCTTTCCTTATTTCGATGACAGGCGGCCAAGCTTATGCAGAAATAAAAACTAACTTTAATAAGCCGTATGAAATTCTTCCTGCACTATATTATTCAATTGCACTCCCGCATAGGTTTCAAACTTTTTTCGTCACATTTCTTTCTTCATCCATAATAAAAATAACATGCTTGCTAATTTTAAAAAACTAAAACACGTTCTTGCGCGGTTTCATACCGTTGCAAAAGGAATGATTTGTTTATTGTTTATTTTTTCTACTTCCTCTGGTTATGCGCAAAACATCACGGTGCGGGGGAAAGTAACCGGAACCAACGGTGAAGAACTTGCCGGTGTTTCAATACAGGTTAAAGGAACCAGCCAGGGCACCAGTACCGATGTGAATGGCAACTTTACCATTACAACCAGTGCGAATGCTACCCTTGTATTTTCAACCATTGGGTACAGCGAAATAGAAGAGTCGGTTGGCGGACGATCAACCATCAATGTTTTGATGACCGCCGGTGCCGGGCAGCAATTGGAGCAGGTAGTTGTAGTGGGCTATGGTACGCAGCGAAAGCGGGATGTTACCGGATCAATATCAACCATTAAAGGAGATGATATTGCAAAGTTACCAGCAACCAATCCCATTGCATCGTTACAGGGCAGGGTGCCGGGGCTCACAGTTTCAAACACAGGCAATGCAGGGGCGAGCCCGGTTGTGCGTATCAGGGGTGTAAACAGTACAAACAGTGCCAGCCCTGTTTACGTAGTCGATGGTATTTTGCAGGATAATATTGACTATCTCAACTCTTCTGATATTGAATCTATAGATGTTTTGCGTGATCCCTCGTCGATTGCTATTTACGGACTGCGCGGCGCTAACGGTGTTATAGCGGTTACGCTAAAGAAAGCTGCAAGGGGCAAAACGCGCATCAATTTCCAAAGCAATGTGGGTAACCAGGTTGTGCACGACAAAATCAGTATTACCGATGCTGCTGGTTTTAAAAAACTATACAGTGCACAACTTTCCAATTTAAATGCTGCACCTTTCGATTATACAAACTATACTGCTAATACTGATTGGCAAGATATGGTATTGAGAAAGGCGGTAATTACTACCAACAATCTGAGCATTTCAAATAATGGTGAGAAATCAAGTACCTATCTCAATTTGGGCTACACCTACCAGCAAGGTGTTTTGAAATACGATGACTACAAGCGATATATGTTTCGGTTAGGGGAAGAAATCAGGATTTCAAACAATTTTAAAATAGGAGGCGATATTACCGGATATCATTTTATAAGCAATCCGGCTGCCGCTTCTATTACCAATGCATTGTGGGCCGCACCTATTGTTCCCATACAATTAAATGACAATACTTATTATAGTATGCCATCGTTTCAGCGGGCACAGGTTGGCAACCCGATAGCTGCCTTGAACAGGAATAACAGGAATTCGATTAACAAAGGTTACAGGGCTGTTGGTAATTTATTTGTTGAATATAAATTTCTAAAAAACCTTACCTGGAAATCGATAGTGTATGGTGATTTAGGATATAACACCGGCAGAAGCTACTCACAGTTACCTTTTAGTTTTGTTAACCTGGGCGAGGGCACAGCGGCGACAAACACTACTTTCGATAATACAGCGAGAACATCCGTATCGCAAAGCCAGGGCGAATCAAAACGTTTTCAGCAGGATCATACTTTATCTTTCGACCGTAATTTGGGCAATGGGCACCTCATTAACGCGGTTGCAGGTTTCACCACCATATATAGTTACGGTTCTTCCGTAGGCGCATCCAGAAGAGATACTGCTTTAAATATCCCCGACAATCCTGATTTATGGTACATAGGAATTGTAAATGAAAACAACCCGATATTTAATAGCGGCGGCGGAAGCGAAAGTTCATCGGTAGGAAGTTTTGCCAGGGTTTCTTATTCCTATAAAAACAAGTATTTACTCAACGGTACCATCAGGCGGGATGGCAGTTCAAAATTTGCACCGGAAAACAGGTGGGGAACTTTTGGCAGCGTTGGAGCCGGCTGGATAGTAAGCAGCGAATCGTTTTTTGATAACATAAAGGCCATAAACTTTTTAAAGCTTAGAGGTGCATGGGGCTTAACCGGAAATGCTAATGGATTTGCTGATAATCTTTACAAGCCCGGCGTGTCAAATGCATCAACTGCTATATTCGGCGACAACATTTATACATCCGTACAGGCAGCCTACATCCCCGATCCTAATCTGCACTGGGAAACCGTAAAAGGAATTGATGTAGGTATAGATTTGAGAGCATTTAGAAACAGGTTGAACGCAGAAGTTACCTTTTACGACAGAACAACCACCGATATTTTAACGGCGGTAACTTTACCAAACGACACCCGCAGTTTTTTTACAAACCTGGGTAATATTACAAACAAGGGAATAGAAGTAAGTGTTGGCTGGAACGATAAGGTTGGTAAAGACGTCACTTATTCCATCTCAGGTAATTTCAGTCATAATAAAAACATAGTAAATTCCATTGGAGATAAAATAAATTTTCAACTCACCGGCAATGGAGGAGTTAACCTTACCACTACAGGGCAATCTATCGGTTACTTTTTTGGATATACACAGGCTGGTATTTACCAGTCGGTCGCCGACATTTCAAAACAAGCGGCCTTCGGTAACTCGTTGCCGGGTGATATAGCTTACGTGGATAGAAATGGTGATGGGGCAATAACCAGTGCCGACCGGGGTTATATTGGCACCCCCTTTCCACCTTATAGTTTTGGCGGAAATTTTTCGTTGCAATATAAAGGAGTAGACTTCTTGTTTGAAGGACAAGGTTTTGCCGGGCACAAAATATACACCGAACGCCGCACAGCCACCTTTGCAGTTTTAAACTACGAATCAAACAGGTTAAATGCATGGACAGGTGCAGGTTCCAATAACATAGAACCAATATTGGATAATACCCGTGGTAATAATTTTTTAATGAGCACCTACTACCTGGAGCCGGCTGATTTCTTCCGCATAAGAACCTTGCAGATCGGTTATAATTTTAATGCAAAGATGTTGAGGAGCCAGCATATACAAAATGCAAGGCTATTTATTAGCGGGCAAAATTTGAAGACCTGGAGTAAGGTTACCGGTTACTCCCCTGAGCCTATCATAGGCAGTATTTTAGGGGGGGGAGCAGATAATGGATCTTATCCGGTACCAGCTGTTTATTCCGTTGGACTCAATGTAACTTTTTAAAATAAATTTAAAACCAGAACTCATGAAATATTTAATCAGCATAAGCCGCTTCAAAAAAGTGCTTATGATAAGTATATTAATTACATCATCTTTTACGGGGTGTAAAAAACTTTTAGATACAGATCGCCAGGGTGGTTATGATGCCAGTAACTTTCCTTATCCCGGCGGCTCTGGTCCGTACGATCAATTTATTTTTGCAGCCTATAACGATTTGCGAAGTTTTAATGTGCACAGCCAGGCTTTCATTTCGGCCACCAGTATACGCAGCGATGATGCAGACAAAGGCAGCACCCCAGCCGACGGAGGAGCAAATGCCATTGATATGGATAATTTCCCGGTGGCACCCAGCAACGGATTTATAAACGCTCTTTGGATTGGCTATTATAGTTTGATAAGCAACTGTAACAGCTCAATTAAAGAAGTAAATACTAATACTCAAGTCTCATCTACCAGCGCAGTTAAAGTGCAAACAATAGCGGAGGCGAGGTTTTTAAGAGCATACGCCTATTTTAATCTCGTTAGGTTTTTTGGCAAAGTTCCGTTAATTGATACATTTTACACCGATCCTGCCGCACAAAACAATGTACCCCAGGTGCCCGCAACACAAACCTATGCTTTCATTGAAAGTGACCTTCAATTTGCGGCGGCAAACCTTCCGGCTGCATGGGATGCAAAATTTGTTGGACGTGCTACAAAAGGTGCAGCCAATGGGTTGTTAGCAAAAGTTTACCTCATACAACAAAAATGGGCGTTGGCTTTGGCTGCTGCAGGGCAGGTCGTAAATTCCGGGTTGTATAGTCTAATTTCCTACGATGTATTGTTTAGAGAAGAGGGAGAAAATAGCAAGGAGTCTGTTTTTGAAGTGCAGGCAACGGCAAGTGCGGCTATCCCTCAAAACAATGGTGTTCAATATGCGCAAATACAGGGTGTACGTGGTTCCGGTCAATGGGATCTTGGCTGGGGGTGGAATTCACCAAGTGATAATCTTGCTACCACTGCCTATGAAGCAGGCGATCCGCGACGTGCACGAACAATACTATTCACCAGTACATCAACGGTACCGGGGCCAACTATTTATGGCGAAGTAACACCTGTTGGTTTACCCAATCCGAGGTATAATAATAAAGTTTACACTAATCCTGCAATGCGTGCTTCTATCGGCAACAGGTTTGGCTATTGGTTTAATTTGCGGGTTTTGCGTTATGCAGATGTGTTATTGATGTATGCTGAAGCGGCAAACGAATTAGGCAATACAACGGAAGCAATAGAAAAGCTTGAGTTGGTTAGGGCAAGAGCAAGAGCAGGTAACAATACTATCCTTCCTGCTGTAACTACTACCAACCAGGTTACATTGCGCGATGCAATCAGGCGTGAAAGAAGGGTTGAATTGGCAATGGAGCACGACCGCTTTTGGGACATTGTTCGCTGGGGTACCGCTCAGGCTGTATTAAACGGAGTTGGCAAAACAAACTTTAATGCAAGCCGCGATGTGTTGTTGCCTATTCCGCAAACACAAATTGATTTAAGTAAAGGAGTGCTGGTTCAAAATCCTGGTTATTAACGTCTGTTAGTTTCCAGTTGGCGCAATGTAAAAACCTGATAGTGAAACAAGAAAAGGAAAGCGATTTTCGGGCATTTCACATCGTATTTAAATTTTAAAAACAAAAAAAATGAGAATATTTAATAATTATAAAAGTGGCGCTATTACCTGTTTGTCACTTGCAGCCTTGTTTTTCTCGGCTTGTAAAAAAGATGGAAACCCGAACAACCTGCCGGGGGTATCGGCAGCCGATTATGTTGGTAAAATTGATGGGTATAATAGTTCCGACGAAGTGTTTCCCGGCAATCTGAAAGCCTATTGGTCATTTGATGATACAAACAATGAATTAAAGTCCGGCACGGCACCTACCTTAACAGCCAACAGTAGCTTTGTTGCCGATGGGGTAAAAGGTAAAGGGTTAAGTTTGAACGCAGGCTATCTTTATTATGCCACTCAACTTGCTGCCTTTAAAACCGATTCATTAAAAAGCTTTTCCATAAGCGTATGGGTTAGAATTTTAAACAATGGTTCGAAACGAACCATGCTTTTTCAGCTTGCACGCCCCGGTATATTTAGTGGAAATATAAATTTTGCATTAAATACAAATGCAGCAACCACAGTAGATAATTTAACGATCCAGCCCACCTTTAATACCATTGGCGGCGGTTTCCAGGATAACCTGAATACGGTGTTGAAACCTAAAACCAGTACAACTACCTGGACACACTTAGTGTTGACCTATAATGGAACCACCGGTGTTTTTGATAACTGGGCAGATGGGGTAAAAATTGGCGCCTTTCCTAACAGGGGCACTGGTAATAACCTGTTTAAATCGTATGAGCCAAGTGAAGTTATTATAGGCGCAAACTACAACAGCATTCCAGGAAAAACGGTTAATGCCGACGTGAATTTTGCACCCATGACCGGGCAGATAGACGAGATAAGGATTTTTAATATCTCGCTGCCCGATGCGCATATCAAAGCTTTATTCAACCTCGGCGTAGCAAAAAAATAGTGGTAATCAGCAATAGGGCGTACCACAATTCTACCCTTGTTTTATTGTGAAGATCCAACTGTTTTTGTTGGGAAAAGCTCACCCTATTGTTCAAACAAATTGTAGCTATATGTTTCAAAAAGTCCGGCACTTTATCGAATGCATTACTCCGCCGACTAATTCCTTAAACGGTTTTGTGCTGTTCCTTACATTGATTGCAGGCATTCAAGGCTGCAAAAAAGGAAGCACCATTGTGCCACCATCCGATACATCTTTATCATTCACCGTAAATGGAGTTTACAATGGAACGCTAAGTTATGTGGCGTTAAACATGCGCCCAATAATCAATATCAATTTTACCGAGCCAATTAATAGCAGCAGTGTTACAACCGGCATCAAACTTTCCGACGCTTCCGGTACCAATGTGCCGATAACAACCGTAGTTCAAAATGCTGACAAATCTGTTCAGGTGGTTCCGCAAGCTAACCTGAACTCGTTTACTTCTTATAGTCTTGCTGTTACAAATAGTTTGCAATCGTCAACAGGCGGAAGGTTAATAAATCCGGTTATTGTCATTTTGAAAACAGGGATCGATTCGTCAGACAAGTTTCCCATTATTTCCGATAACGCCCTGCTCGATTTGGTGCAGCAACAAACGTTTAAATACTTTTGGGATTTTGGCCACCCAACATCCGGGCTTGCACGGGAGAGAAATACTTCGGGTGATCTTGTTACAACTGGTGGTTCAGGTTTTGGAATAATGGCAATGGTTGCTGCCATCAACAGGAACTTCATAACACGTGCTGAAGGACTTGCGCGAATGCAAAAAGTTGTTGGCTTCCTGAAAAACAATGCGCAAAAATTTCATGGAGCATTCCCACACTGGTTAAATGGAGTTACGGGTGTTGTAATGCCGTTCAGTGCAAAAGACAATGGAGCCGATCTTGTTGAAACATCCTTCTTGGTTCAGGGTCTGTTAGCTGCCCGCCAATATTTTAGCGGAGCAGACGCCGCTGAAACAATATTAAGAAACGACATAAACACCATATGGCAAGGGGTAGAATGGAGTTGGTTTAGAAAGGCTAATGAAAACCAGTTATACTGGCACTGGAGTCCTTCATTTAATTTCGACATCAACCTGCCCATAAGGGGATGGAATGAATGTTTGATCACTTACGTACTGGCAGCATCATCGCCTACCTATCCTGTCTCCAAAGCTGTTTATGAAAATGGCTGGGCTAACAATGGTAATATGCGCAACGGAAACAGTTATTATGGAATTCAACTTCCATTAGGCTCAGCTATGGGTGGTCCATTGTTTTTTGAACACTATAGCTTTCTTGGTATCAATCCTAATGGACTGGTTGATCAGTATGCTAATTATCATACACAGGTTGTTAATCATACCCGGATCAACTATGAACACGCTAAAGCAAACCCAAACAACCATTATGGATATAGTGCTGTGAACTGGGGTTTAACTGCAAGCGATATCCCAGGCGGGTATGCTGCAAGCTCACCTGTAAACGACAGAGGGGTGATAGCGCCTACAGCAGCACTATCCTCCATGCCCTATACACCAACAGAATCAATGAATGCACTTCGCTTTTTTTATTACAAGCTGGGCGATAAAATTTGGAAAGAATATGGCTTTGTAGATGCCTTTAAGCTAAGCGATCCCTGGTTTGCCAGTTCATTTTTAGCAATCGACCAGGGGCCAATAATCGTTATGATTGAAAACCACCGAAGCGGTTTGTTATGGAATTTATTTACCAGTTGCCCGGAAGTGAAAACCGGTATGCGCAACCTTGGATTTACAGCGCCGTATTTGTAGAAGCGGGATTAAGAATTTGGTTAGAATTTGTTACTCCAAATTAACCGTATGATATTTTTAATACAACCGGTTGCTGTATAGGCAACCAGTTGAATTTTTGGACGATAAACATTCATCATGAAACTATTCCCCCCATCTTTCATGGCTTGTGTCAGTGTTCTTATTTTGACCCTGCAATGCAACAGCCCAAAGAAATTATCAAAAACCATCAACACCATCCCTCCCGATTACGAGAAGATTTATACGGAAGTACAACGCTCCACTTTTCAATATTTCTGGGATGGCGCGGAGCCTAACAGCGGACTTGCACGAGAACGTTTTCATTCGGATGGAGTTTACCCGCAAAACGATAAACATATTGTTACCACCGGCGGGGGCGGCTTTGGCGTTATGGCAATTTTGGTAGGTATAGAAAGAGGATTCATTACCCGACGCCAGGCGTTGGAACGCTTCCAAAAAATAGTAGGTTTTTTAGAAAAAGCAGATCGCTTTCATGGGGCATGGCCACATTGGATGAATGGCGAAACAGGTAAAGTAAAACCGTTTGGCAGAAAGGACAATGGAGGAGACCTAGTGGAAAGTTCATTTATGCTGCAGGGCTTGCTGGCAGTGCGTCAATATTTTAAAAATGGCAACAAAGATGAAAAAAGTATTGCTGAACGAATTGACAAGCTTTGGAAGAAGGTAGACTTTAACTGGTATAGGAACGGTAAGAATGTGCTGTACTGGCATTGGTCACCCGAGTATGCATGGCAAATGAATTTTGCTGTAACGGGCTACAACGAATGTTTGATAATGTATGTATTGGCTGCTTCTTCACCAACACATAGCGTATCCGCCGAAGTGTATCATGAAGGGTGGGCAAAAAGTGGTAAAATAAATGCGTCGACAACTAAGTACAGCTATACCCTGAACCTCTCTCACAACGGATCAAAAGAATACGGCGGTCCTTTGTTTTGGGCACACTATTCCTACCTCGGTTTAGATCCCCGTGGCTTGAAAGATAGGTATGCAGCGTATTGGGAAGAGAACAAAAACCATTCACTCATTAATTATGCATGGTGTGTTGATAACCCTAAAAAATACAAAGGCTATGGACCTGATAACTGGGGATTAACCGCGAGTTATTCGGTTAAGGGTTATGCCGCTCATTCTCCTGGGAACGACAAAGATTTGGGAGTGATATCGCCTACCGCGGCCTTATCGTCTATGCCTTATACACCACAACAATCTATGCTTGCAATGAAACACTGGTACGAAAGTTTAGGCGAAAAGGTTTACGGGGAATATGGATTTTACGATGCATTTAGCGAAACCGAAAACTGGTTTCCCAAACGATATTTAGCCATCGACCAGGGACCGGCAGTGGTAATGATGGAAAACCATCGCACAGGGTTGTTATGGAATTTGTTTATGAGCTGCCCTGAAGTTAAAGATGGTTTGACAAAACTGGGCTTTCAAAGTCCTCATCTTAAAAAGTAAAACAAATAGATGGCTGCACACTTGCCAGTTAAACCAATTGATGCGCTTGAATGTTGTGGAAATTAATTGCAAAAACTATCACCTTCGATTCTATAAACTTCTTACAAAAAAAAACGATGCTATGAAAGGAATACAATGCCTGGTAATGATTTTTATGTTGGGTACAGGTGCGTTTGCACAAAAGCCTGCTGCAAAAAAGCCCGCCGATAAAATGTCGTCGTTTATTAGTAGCCTGATGAGTAAAATGACCCTGGAGGAAAAGATAGGACAGCTTAACCTGGTTACACCAGGCGGTGGAATTTTAACAGGAGCGGTAGTGAGTAAAGGTGTGGAGGATAAAATAAGAGCAGGGAACGTAGGTGGATTGTTTGGCGTGATAGGTGTTGAAAAAATACGCCAGGCTCAGCAGCTCGCAATGGATAACAGCCGCCTTAAAATTCCGCTGATCTTTGGTTCGGATATTATTCACGGGTACAAAACAACGTTCCCTATTCCGCTCGGTTTATCGTGCAGTTGGGATGTTGAAATGATAGAGCGCAGTGCCCGCATAGCCGCAAGCGAAGCAACTGCCGATGGATTGAACTGGGCTTTTTCACCCATGGTTGACATTGCCCGTGACCCACGCTGGGGAAGGGTCGCCGAAGGTGCAGGTGAAGATCCATACTTAGGTTCACAGGTTGCCAAAGCCATGGTGAAGGGTTACCAGGGAACCGACCTGTCTGCAAACAATACTTTAATGGCCTGTGTAAAACACTTTGCCTTATATGGCGCTGCCGAAGGTGGCAGGGATTACAACACTGTTGACATGAGCCGCCTGAAAATGTATGAGTATTACCTGCCACCTTATAAGGCAGCTATTGATGCAGGTGTGGCAACCGTTATGAGCTCGTTCAACGAAATTGATGGCGTACCGGCAACGGGTAATAAGTGGCTGATGACAGACCTGCTTCGAAAGCAGTGGGGGTTCAAAGGTTTTGTTGTTACAGATTATACCTCCATCAACGAAATGATTGATCATGGCAATGGCGACTTGCAGGCGGTATCCGCCATGTCGCTCAACGCAGGTACCGATATGGATATGGTGGGCGAAGGCTTCCTATCAACTTTAAAAAAATCACTGATAGAAAATAAGGTTACGCTGAAGGGAATTGAGGATGCATGCAAAAGAATTTTGGAAGCAAAGTATAAGTTGGGTTTGTTTGATGATCCTTACCGATATTGCGACGCATCGCGGGCTGCAAAGGAAGTGCTTAGTGTTGACAACAGGCAGGCAGCCCGTGAGTTTGGCGCACGTTCGTCTGTGTTGCTGAAAAACAATGGCACCCTTCCATTAAAAAAAACAGGCACCATTGCTTTGATTGGACCTTTAGCGAATAATAAAAACAATATGCTTGGTACCTGGGCGGTAAGTGGCGATGCAAACCTTTCTGTTCCGGTACTGGATGGTGTTAAAAATGTAGCTGGCAAGGGGGTAAACATTATTTATTCAAAAGGTGCAAACATTACCGATGATACCATACTTGCAAAGCAGGCAAATGTTTTTGGTGAACGGGTAAGCATTGATAAATTAAGCCCCGACCGACTGATCAGCGATGCAGTTGAAACCGCTAACCAGGCAGATGTGATTGTTGCCGTTGTAGGGGAAGCTTCCGAAATGAGTGGCGAAGCAGCCAGCCGTTCCGATATTGGTTTGCCCGGTAACCAGCAAAAATTATTAATGGAACTGGCAAAAACCGGTAAGCCATTGGTAGTAGTGGTAATGAGTGGACGGCCCTTAACGTTGGCGAAGGAATATGACCTGGCCACTTCGATGTTGTTTGTTTGGTTTCAGGGGCACGAGGCGGGTAATGCCATTGCCGATGTATTGTTTGGCAACTACAATCCATCAGGTAAGTTAACGATGAGTTTTCCGAAAAATGTTGGGCAGATCCCTATTTACTACAACCACAAAAATACCGGTCGTCCGCAGGGGGTGGGGGTTACACAGAAATTTCGTTCCAATTATCTCGATGTAAGTAATGAACCTTTTTTCCCCTTCGGTTATGGCTTAAGCTACACCACTTTTACTTATGGCGATATTGCGTTAAGTAAAAACTCGATTCGCGCAACCGAAAAGTTGCAGGTACGCATACCTGTTACCAACAGCGGAAAAACAGATGGCGATGAAGTGGTTCAATTATACATCCACGATAAATATGCATCGGTAACCCAGCCGGTAAAAAAACTGAAAGCGTTCCAAAAAATTATGATACGGGCAGGCGAAACAAAAGACGTTGTATTTGACCTGGCTGTTGAAGATCTCAAATTTTATAATACCGATCTTAAATGGGTTTATGAGCCGGGTGAGTTTACCGTTATGGTTGGTGGAAACTCAAGAGACGTTAAGCGGGCAGGGTTTACCTTGATGAAGTGATTGATTAAAAAGCGATAATTATTATGAGGAAAAAAACTTTCATTTTACTTTTTGCATTGTCGACATTGGATTCATATGCACAGGATAAATCTCTTTTCAGAAAAGAGTGGTTTATGCAAAGCGGTGACACCATGCCATACCGGATTTTGTTGCCCAAAAATTACGAACCTTTAAAAAGTTACCCGCTTATATTTTTTTTACACGGACGAGGCGAAAGCGGCAGTGATAATGAAAGGCAACTGAATAATGGTTCGTATCTTTTTCTCCGGGACAGTATACGGGAACGATATCCTGCAATTGTGGTGTTCCCTCAATGCGCTGTTAAAAGCTACTGGAGCAATGTAATAAATATTGCTGCGGACAGTGCAAAAGGAAAACGAACTTTTTACTTTACTTCGGGCGGTGAACCTTCAAAGGCAATGCAGCTACTGCTTGCCCTGGTAGACAACATTTTTGAAAGGTTTAATATTAAAAAACAACAGGTGTATGCTGGTGGTTTATCAATGGGTGCCATGGGTACATACGAATTGGTACGCCGAAAACCCGGAATGTTTGCAGCAGCTTTTGCTATTTGCGGCGGTGCCCATCCTGCTACAGCAAAACAAATAAATAAAACCCGCTGGTGGCTTTTTCATGGTTTAAAAGATGATGTTGTTTTACCTGTTTATACCCGCCAAATAGAAGCTGCACTAAAGAAAACAAAGGCGGATGTGAAAGCAACATATTATCCCCAGGCAAATCATAATAGCTGGGATGCGGCTTTTGCCGAGCCAGGCTTAATTAATTGGCTGTTCAAGAAGGTCGCAAATGAACCACACTAACCCCGCCAATGTACGCGATGAATTTATAGGACAAAGGCTGGTAATTTTTTCGTAAAACTCTCCCGGTTTCGTACTTACCTCCTTTATTTCCGCCAAATTGCGCTTCGCAAAAGCATCTGTAAAATAAATTGGGATGTTTTGCAGTTATAACCTTTGTTTATAAAACACCCAATGATTAAAGAATTTTATACGGTATCACTACCGTACCTCTATAAGGCGCATTCCCGCCCGAAATTTCAAGGTAAAATTTGCTATTCAACTTTCATGCAAGCTGCTTGCCAGTTGGTTATGGTTGTATTGTTAAGCTCGCATACCGGCGAACATTGGTATAATCAATACCGATCACACTCATATTCCACCACTTGTTTTTGCGGGTAAATGCAGCTTACTAACGCTCAACTAATGCCCATTTTTAAAATACCTGCTTTAAATCTATTTAGAATGAAAAGATGTTTTACCCTGTTCTTAAGTTGTCTTGTTATCATCGGGCTTAATGCACAAACTAACCCGGTACCGCAACAGGTTCCGTTTGCATTTAACACATTAAGCGGTTCTGTATTGCCTGCCGGTATCGCGGTTCATCGTTTTGGCACTACTGCTGCCGATATACCTTTAACCCGTACCGTAAATCCTGGCAATGCTGATTTGCCAAATAATTCGGGTGGTACTACTGGCGGATGGAGAAGTGAGGGCGATAACGGCATTGGCATTCTTGCCTCAGGTTCTAATGCAGCAGGTGCGCTGATCGTTTCCATTAATACAACCGGCAAATCAAATATTCAAATTGACTGGATTGTAAGAACGATACTGCAGCAGGCCAGCAGAGATAATAGCATTGCAATGCAATACAGATTAGGCAGTACCGGAAACTTCACTGATATCGGAAGTTCTGTATACAATTCTGCCGGAACCGATGCAGGTGATTTTAATGGGTATAGAGAATTTTTGCCCGCGGCGGCCGAAAACCAATCCGAAGTTCAATTACGTTGGGTTTACTGGGAATCGGCAAGTACTTCCGGTTCAAGAGATCGTCTTGCAATAGATGATATACGTATAGAAACAGGCTGTACGCCACCTTCCAATCAGCCATCTTCATTAAGCCTGGCTCCTTCACTTACATCCATCAGCGGAACTTTTAACGCTGCAACTCCCGGCTCCATTGCAGCCGGAGGTTATTTGGTGCTCATGAGTAATTCGCCGGCACTTACTGCTTTACCATCCAGCGGAACCGTTTATGCGGTTGATGATGTTATTGGTAATGCAGTGGTTTTATCGAATAATGCCAATACCACTTTTGCCGCAAATCAACTAACTCCTTCAACTAATTATTACTTCTACCTATTCTCTTTTACAGCGGCTGATATTTGTTATAAATTGCCAAACCCTTTAACGGGAAATGTTACAACCAATTCGCCTGCTCCGTGTAACGCACCAGCCACTCAGGTTTCAAACGTTGGCGCAAATGGAATTACGGGTACTTCTATACCCCTTAACTATACCCGCGGTAATGGCGATAATATTTTAATTGTGGCACGTTTAGGTAACGCAGTAAATGATAACCCTATCAACGGAGTCAATTATGCCGCAGGATCAAAGATTGGTACTGACAATACTGTAATATATAATGGCCCCGCCTCTTCCTATAATTATGCGGGATTACAGCCAAATAGTACGTGGCATTTTGCATTGTACGAATACAACAATAGTTCATTGTGCTATTTAATTCCCCCGGCTGCTGCAAACTTTACAACACTTTGCACAACACCTGTGGAAGTAAACGCACTTAATGGAACTGGCGCAAATGGCTCTGTAAGCCTTTCGTGGACAAACCCCGTTGCCTCGTGTTTTTCGGAAGTGCTCGTAGTTGCTTCAAACATATCCAATCCGTCTTCTTCTTCGGGTAACATGGCACCCGCAAATACCTCCTACTCCGGTTCCAACCAGGTTGTTTACCGGGGCACCGGAACTGGTGTAACCGTTAGCGGCTTAACCAATGGAACTGTTTACTATTTTAAAGTGTTTACCCGTAATGGTGCTGACTATACCAAAGGTGTGGAAATTTCTGTAGCACCCAGGGATCCGGCAAGTGGATTCTTATATCTCTATGGTAACCTGCATGCACATTCAGCGTACTCGGATGGTAACAAGGACTCGCCGTCCAAAACACCTAAAGAAGATTTTGAGTATGCACGGGATGCAAATTGTATGGACTTCCTTGGTATATCCGAACATAACCATGCAGGTGCCGGAATGAGTTTGGCTGATTATCCTAAGGGCTACCAGCAGGCGAACCTTTTAAATAATGTGACCAGTGCAAAAGGAAACAACATTGTTACCCTATGGGGTATGGAGTGGGGAGTGATTAGCGGAGGCGGACATGTGCTGGTTTATGGTTTTGATGACCAGCTGATTGGATGGGAAGCTAATAACTACAATATTTTTTGTGCTAAGAACGACTACACGTCTCTCTTTAACCTGGTGAACGAACGACCCAATACTTTCGCTACACTGGCACATCCCAGTACAACCGACTTCGGCAATATTTCCGCTACTTACAATGCGTCTGCCGACAATGCAATATTCAGCTCGGCTGTTGAGAGTGGTCCTGCCTTTTCAACGGATACTGCTTATAAGGATTTCCCTTCTTCTCTTTCTTTTCTTGGTTACTATAAGAGAATGCTTGCGAAGGGTTATCACTTAGGAGCTCAAATGGATCACGACAACCACAACTTTACATTTGGGCGTTCATCAACCAATAGGATGGTGGTACTTGCTGCAACAAAAAGCAGGGCCGATATTGTTTCCGGTATTAAAAGCATGAGGTTTTATGCTTCGCAGGATTGTAATGTGAGGGTTGACTATAAATGCAATGGTGCTGTAATGGGCAGCAGTCTATCTGGTTCAGGAGTGCCTACATTAAACGTTAGCCTGTCCGATCCCGATGGCGAAACTTCTAACAACATTGAAATTTGGGGTGGTTTGGTTGGTGGTGCAACGCCCACGGCTACACTCAAATCCTTCCCGGCAACCTCCCTTGCAAATTTTTCAATTTCAGATGTTGCCAATACGCAGCCCGATAATACTACCTGGTATTATTTTGCCATTATTACCCAGGCAGATGGAAATAAGGTGGTGACTTCTCCCATTTGGTACACACGAAACGACGGCGTTTTGCCCGTGCAGTTAGTCGATTTTTCAGCAGCCTATGAAAGTTCGTCGAAAGTTACCAGGCTTGTATGGACAACCGCCAGCGAGTTGAACAGTAAATCTTTTGTTATTGAGAGATCTATCCCGAACAAAAATATATTTTCACCCATTGGAACCGTGGATGCTGAAGGAAGCGCAAACACGACACACTTCTATAATTTTACCGACCTTGCACCTGTTGACGGTACCAGTTTATATCGTTTAAAAATGATTGACAGGGACGGAGTCTTTTCATATTCGAAAGTGTCAGCAGTTTCCGTTAACAACTCACTAATTACAAAGTATTCAATGTACCCGAATCCTGCTACGGCATTCACCTACATAAACACAACTTCTGCAACAGTAAAAAAGGTTTTGATAGAAGTGTTAGATGCCAGCGGCAGAAGCCTTAAAAATCAAACAGCCCAGTTAAGCGCCAGTTCACCAGTCCGGTTAAACATACAAGGCTTGCAGCCCGGTGTTTATCTGATTAAGATAACAGGTGAGGGTATGTCTGGAATAGAAAAACTATTGGTAAAGTAGTGTAGAAATCTTTTTCCCATACCAACAGACAACCCTGGTGATGGATAGCGTATCATAAACAAGTTCAGGTGAGAAGGCCTGAACTTGTTTGTTATATTTTATAATGCTTTGCTGCATAATACACCAGTATATTTTTTTCTTTAGGCAGGTTTAATTTGGTTATGATATTTCGCCTGTGCCCCTCCACCGTTTTCTCAGCAATAAATAGTAAGTCGGCAATTTGCTTACTGGTTTTTTGTTCGCCTATTAATTGCAGAATTTTTTTTTCGGCTAGGGTTAAAAGATGGGTAGCAGACTTGTCATCCTTGTAAATAAGTTCTTTATGGATGCGATCGCTTACATACCTGGTGTTATTGATAACCTGCTTTAAACACGTTTCCATTTCCTCTTGCGCAAAATTCTTGAGCAGATAGCCATAACCCCCAAGTTCGTAAGCCCGGTTATATATACTCATCTCATTGTGAATAGTCAGCAAAATAATTTTTACCGGTAATTTTTCTGCATGAACTTTTTCCAAAACTTCAATGCCATCCATACCCGGCATATTAATATCTAAAATAGCTATAGCCGGCAAATGGGTTACAATGAGGTTATAAGCGGTAATGCCATTGCTGCATATATGCGAGACGGTGTAGCCTAAAGAAGTAATAAAACTCTTGGTGCCCACCAGTGTAAAGGGATGATCGTCGGCAATTAGAATATTCATTTTTTATTTGTTGGAATTGTGATGAGTATTTCAGTGCCTTTGCTGTTTGAATGAATTTTTGCCTGACCCCCAATTACCCTAGATCTTTCTATAATGTTATGCAGCCCAAATGCATTTCCGTTGCTCAAACATTCCTTTACATTAAACCCTTTTCCATTATCTTTTACTTTTATTAGTACACTATCCTGTTCTTCATACAGGTCAATTTTTCCTGCAATTGCATCAGCATGTTTTACTACATTGGTAACAGTCTCCTGCAAAATTCGATACACCTGCAGCTCTGTTGATGAAGATAAACTTCGGTTATACTGAATGTCAGTGGTAAGTAGAAAACCATTTTGCTGTTGTACTCTTTCCGCCATATTCTCTATGCACGTTTTCAAACCAAGGCGCTCAAACAATACAGGGTGCAGGTTTCGGCTGATGATGCGAATGTTATTAATCACTAAATCTATTTTCTCTTTTACAACCTCCGAATTTTCATTAAGCGAAGATTTCAAATCCAGTAGTTCATGGCTAATGCTGTCGTGCAGTTCTCCGGCAATTCGTTTGCGTTCTTCCTCCGTTTTCTCCAGTACTTGCCTGGTATAGTTAATGGAAAAGCTTTTCTCCCGTTGTAATTTTTTTTGCCGTTGCCATAGTTGAACTAGCAGGGTTATTAATATCAGTACAATTATTGAAGCAGCTAAGAAACCGATTGACTTGTTCTTAGATTCGATTGTTTTTTGCTGTAAGGCGACTTGCTGTCTGATATTTTCAGTTTGATATTTTTTGTCCAATGCCAATAGCTTATTTAGATTCTCCCTTTCATTATACAGCCTGCTTAATGAATCAAACAAACTATAATAATAAAATGCCTGTTTATATTTCCCTTTATCCCTTAAGGCCTTCGCCATCATTTCGTTTGTATACAAACTGTATTTGATAATGTTGCATGAGTCGCTGATGCTAATTGAATTTTGGTACACCTCTTTCAAAAGCTTTTCATTTCCCATTGCTCCATACAGTTCTATTTTTTTACCATAAATCATTGGGAGGTCACACCTGCTCGAAATCTCCATTTTAGCAATGGAAGTATCGTATCTCTTTTCAGCCGATGAATAATTTTTACCGAGATACATCAGGTAAGCTTCCTGCATAAAAATTTTCGCCTGGTCTTCATCGTTAAGCCACCTGTAGTTGTTTTTTGCGAGTAATTGCATCAGGCTTCCTGCTTCATTGTACCGGTGTATATCAAAAAGCGCCATCGCTTTCTGGCAATTAATGTTGGCTGTATAAAAATCTTTATTAGTCGTTTGCATCCCATAGTACATTGCCGAGTCAAGGTATTGCAGGGTTGTATTATAATCGAACAAACGTTTATAAGTGTAGGATAAGTACAAGTAACCATAATACTTGTCGTTGTTAGAAATGCTAGTTGAGTTTAAAAAATTACGCAGCGTCGAAAGTGATGAGTCGTACTTAAACTCATTATTTAGGTCATAAATTTTCTTCTCTAATTGCTTGACCACCCACGATTGTGCAGGCATGTTGACCGAAAGAAAAATTAATAAAAATATCAGGATTAATCTCATTGTGTTTTACAGGTACAATTAAAATTGCTGGTTTTTTTGGAAGCCAGCTAAAAAATTTCATGCAACATTTGTGTCCTTCCTTTGCAGGGATAATAGTACCCACTTTTTTACTGATCCAATTACAAAATCATCACCACTGGCGTGCGGTATTTAACTGGACTAATATAAGCAGCCGGAATTTATTTGGCGGAAACTATTTATTTATACCTCTGAAATACTAATAATTTTTTAAAATTTTTTAAGATTATAATGGAATTAGTATAAAAGAATAATTCACATGAAATAGTCTTATCCCACAAAGCAAATAAAATACTTCAGTAATTAACAGCTTTTCAAAAAAAACAAGGGTTACCCCTTATTGTCTATAACATTCTTTCAAGGTTTATTTGTATTATAAAACTATTAACCCTTGAAACATTTATTACTCTCCGCATTACTGATTACGTTTTTCTTTCAGAATGCACACGCCCAACGCCCACTTGAAATACCGAACTACAAAATTGAAGCAAGTAAGCCCGGCACAAATTATTACCAATTGGTTGCCGATGTTAGGGCAAAGCTGAAGCTTAAACTCGACTACCTGGCAGCCCGCGGAACCACTGAAAAAAACAGTAATGTTTTAAGAGAAGAAGTGGCACACTTCGAAAGATGGGCTTACAACCTTTCATTTAAAGTAGGTCCAGATGGAAAAATCCCAAACTCTGCTGCAGGCTGGATAAACGTAAGCAAAAGCAATCCGGAACTTTTAAACAAGGACTTGCAGGGACCATTAACTTACAGAACAAGTGCATCCACATGGACAAGTATCGGCCCCTTTGATTCCTCTTTATTAAATAATTGGGCTCATGGCGCCGGTATCGGACGCATCAATGTGGTGCGACGCCACCCGGTAAATAAGAATGTCCTCTTTGCAGGCTCTGCATCAGGAGGAGTTTTTAGGTCGGATAATTTAGGCCAAACATGGGCGGCAAAAACTGATCAGTTAGCAGGAATAGGTGTAAGTGACATCGTTATAGATCCGAATAATCCATTGATTATGTATATGGCCACAGGGGATTTCGCTAACTCCCACATCCATAGCATTGGTGTATACAAAAGCATCAACGGGGGAGAAACATGGACGCCCACGGGCCTTACCTTCGAATTGAAAGATGAACTATTGATCGCCCACATATATATTGATCCGGAAAACAGTAACAGGATTTATGCGACAACAACAAAAGCAATTTATAGAAGTACTGATGCCGGGCTCAACTGGTCTCCTGTGACTGTATCAACAAATCCACCTGCCGATGGAGAACAATTTAACGATATAATAAAGCTCGTTAGCGGTACTACCAGGCGTGTATTTGTAAGTAGCAAAACCGGTAAGCTATACAGATCGCAAAACGATGGAGATGGTTTTGATTCAGTTTACCATTTTAAATTTAAAGACGAAAATAACAACATGGTAGCTGGTCGACTTGATTTTGACTATTCGCCAAACAAACCTGATGTGCTTTTTTTACTCGGGCAGGCGAATCCCGCATTCTCAAAATATATTATTTCTACAAACACGGTAGAGACGTTCAAAGAGGTTAGCGGGGATCCGGCTGAAGACGCGAAGTTCGACACACAAAAAGGATATAACCAGGTAATAACCGTAAGCCCTACAAATGGCGATAGCATTTGGGTAGGCGAAGTGAATGGAAAAATTTCTATTAACGGCGGGCTGAACTGGCGAAATAATCTGAACGGTTATTATGATCCCAACGGCGCTTCATGGGGGGGATTTTATGTTCACTCCGATTATCACCATATATCCTATCTAGGTAGCGATAGCCTGTTAATAGGAAATGATGGTGGAGTGTATGTAGGCAGAATAGCCGACAGCACCTATAAACAACGATTTAATGGATTGGTTACTACGCAGAGTTATTCAATGGCTTTGTTTGATGCCGAACCAGACAACTTTGTGGCAGGTAACCAGGATAATGATGGCAGCAGCAGGGTTGGTGTAGGTTCAAATGCTAAATATTATGGTGCCCAGGCAGGTGATGGCACTGCTACAGCTATTGGTAGAAACAGTTCTAATATCCGTTATCTGGGAGGGCTTTCAGGAAAATTAGGCTATAGTACCGACGGTTATACCAGCACTTATAAAAGTACAACTATAAACACACCTGCGGGTGCTCCGGGTGTATGGGACCTGCAAATGCATAATTCCAATGAGACGATACTGTATGGTGGTTTTAAAGATATTCATAAAATGACCGGTGCACCAAAAACTGCAGTTACCGATTGGGTCGCACTGAATTCTGGTGCACAAGGCAACATACAAACCATTGCACTGGCTAATAATGATGCTACAACGCAAAAAATAATAATAATTGATAGCAAAAATGCGGTTCTGAAATCGGCAAACGAAACAGCCTGGAGCACGATTACAAAACCTGAAAATGTAAATTTTACCAGCATCTATGCAAAAAAAACCGACTGGAATATTTTATTAGCAACAGCTGCGGCATACGATCTGGGAAACAAAGTTTTTTATTCCACTGACAATGGCCAAAGCTGGACAAACGTAACCAGGAACATGCCCAACATTGCAACGAAAAAAGTAATTCTTTATGAAGGCACGGATACTGTATTTGTGGCTACCGAGTTAGGAATATTCTTTTCAAGAATCAGCACACTAACTGGGCCAGCTACAGGAACGGAATGGGCGAGATACGGCGGAACAACTTTACCTAATGTTCGTGTAGACGACATGGAAATAAGCTATGCCAAAAAGCAGTTATACGCTGCCACATTTGGCCGTGGCATCTGGTATATCGACTTGTCAACGTCTGTATTACCACTTAACAACATTTACTTTACTTATACAGGTGCAGGCGGTCGTTATAATTTGAATTGGAAAATTGATCTTCCTGAACTCGCGAAAACAACGCTGGAGAGAAGTACCGATGCCCGAAGGTTTTCATCGGTAGCCGACTTTAGTGATGGAAGAAAAAAGCAAACAGATGCATGGCAGGTTACTTTACAAGACGATGTGGAGTACTTCAGGCTTAAGTGCACAAACAACACTGGCAGTCTTACTTATTCCAATGTTATTAAGCTTTCTAACAAGGAAAGTATGTTGGTAAACATTTATCCAAATCCGGTATCAGGGTATATGTTTGTCAACAGCAGGAAAAAAATCGCCGCAGTTACAATATATAGTGTGACCGGCAGCCAGCGTGCATATGCCCGCCCTGGTACTAACCTTTATTATTTTGATATGAGCTTATTACCAGCGGGACCCTATTTGGTAAAAGTTGAAGATGAAAAGGGGAACATAACAACCGAAAAAGTAATGAAACTTGCTAAGTAACTGTTTCCTTTATTGATTTAAACTTTGTAAAACGCATTTATTTTAAAAAGATCAAATAAAAGTTAGGAGGCTTATACTGCAAACCAACTACAAATGTTGGTTTGCAGTGTCTCTTGCCTGAATGAAAACTCAAGCGGTTAATGAGTTGAGTTTATCTAGCGCTAAAAGCTTTCATCAACAATACAATTTCAGACTAAAAATTTTAAACAAGATCAATATCGAAATTAACGAGTTGAACAAATTCTTCCAGCCGTGCATCAATATCCGCTTTGGTAATTTCTGTCAGGCGCTGAATACCAAATTTTTCAACACAAAAACTTGCCATTGCAGAACCAATAATAATAGCCGTTTTCATGTTTTCAAAAGAGATGTCTTTTGTTTTTGCAAGATGGCCCATAAAGCCGCCGGCAAACGTGTCGCCTGCACCAGTGGGGTCAAAAACTTCTTCCAATGGTAACGCAGGTGCGAAAAAAACGTGGTTTTCATGAAACAATAACGCGCCATGTTCGCCCTTTTTAATGATGAGATATTTAGGTCCCATCGTTAGTATTTTCTTTGCAGCCTTTACCAAACTGTATTCACCACTTAACTGCCGGGCTTCACTGTCATTCACCAGCAATACATCAATCATTGTTATCAGATCTTTCAAATCAGTTAATGCAACCTCCATCCAAAAATTCATGGTGTCCATTACAATCAATTTCGGACGAGTTTTTAACTGCTGTATTACACTGCGCTGTACGGCAGGCACCAGGTTACCCAGCATCAAAAACTCACAGTCCTGGTAGCTGTCCGGAACAACAGGCTCAAAATTTTCTAACACATTCAACTGGGTTTCCAATGTATCGCGTGTGTTCATATCCATGTGGTACTTTCCACTCCAGAAAAAGGTTTTCTCCTCTTTCTTTATTTGCACCCCTTCTACATCAACTCCGCGGGCAACCAATGCATCCAATTGTTCCTGCGGAAAATCGCCGCCAACTACTGAAATTTGTTTGATTGGTTTTGTGAAATTGGATGCGCTCCAGGCTATATAAGTGCCGGCACCGCCAATAATTTTATCCGATTTACCAAAAGGTGTTTCAATGGCATCGAACGCCATGGAGCCAACAACAATTAAAGACATAACATTTGAAAATTTAAATGAAAGTTATTCGCAAATGTGCTGTATAAACACATGTTGCTTTCGGGGTGCGAAGCTAATCGATTTTATGTAAGTGTGCGGATGCTTGCCTGAAATGAAACCGGGAAGGAGAAAAAAGAAGGTTAAAAATAAAACGCTAAGTTTAGTTTTTATTGAAAAGGAATACAAAGGGAGCAGTTTTTTCCTCTTTTGCGACCTGCTCAATTAAATGTGCTTTTTTAATAATCTTATAACGGTTTACATCTATGAGTTCAGTAGCCTGGCAAAAGTTGCTGATCGTTTCTGTATGAAATAAAATCACGTGCAGCATTTCAACTTCATGTTCCAACTCCTGGGGATCGAGCGATACTTTTTTAGAAAGCACCAGTAAATCTCTGCTTGATGTGTTCATAAAAAAATCTTTTTTAAACATTATGAAAAAGCTATCCTACAGACTTGCGAGATGGGCAGCCACATGCTTTTTTAGCATTTGACTTTCCAAAAACGCCACAGCTACTTATAGCCAGTGTAGTAATAAAGAACAATAAAATGGATATTTGGTTAACTTTTTTCATAATCTCTATATTCTGAAAATTAATTAATTAAACTCTATTAAAAACATAAATTTCATTGACTCAAAAACGTAAGCCCGTTATACTTGTTGCTCCGCTCGATTGGGGACTGGGTCATGCCTCGAGATGCATACCGGTTATTCACGAGCTATTAAATATTGGTTGTTGTGTTATTTTGGCCGGCGAAGGTTCCCAAAGGCAACTCCTTCTGTTGGAATTTCCAGATCTTGAATTTGTTGACCTGAGAGGATATAGGATAGATTACACTCGAAGCAAACGTTTTTTTACCGCAAAAATTTTGTTTCAGGTTCCTAAAATTTTACATGCTATCAAACGCGAACAAAATTGGATCAAGTATGCTGTGCAAAAACACAAGATTGATGCCATCATATCGGATAATCGTTTTGGACTATACCACCCATATGTACCATCCATATTTATCACACACCAGTTAAGTATAAAAGCCCCAGGGATTGTGGAGAAATGGATACAGATATTCAACTATAGATACATCAGAAAGTTTTCAGGTTGTTGGGTGCCCGATGTTAAAGGGTCGCCAAACTTAGCGGGTGAATTATCGCATCCCTTTAAAGTGCCCAACCTGCCGCTAACCTATATAGGTGGGATATCCAGGTTTGATAGGGTTGATACTCCTGAACATCTATACGATATACTTGTTGTGATTTCAGGACCCGAACCACAACGGTCGATGCTTGAAAAAAAACTGCTTCGGTGCCTGCACAACTACCAAGGTAAAGTGCTTTTTGTAAGAGGATTGCCTGGAGTTGAAATTTCTATTCCTTCGTTTAATCAAGTTAGCGTAGTAAATCATTTAGATGCAACAGAACTTAACAGGGCATTTGTACAAAGCAACCTGGTGATAAGCCGTAGCGGGTACACAACAGTGATGGATATTTTGAAGCTCCGAAAAAAATCCATACTGGTACCAACGCCGGGGCAAACCGAACAGGAATACCTTGCTATACATTTGCAAAAGCAACAATGGTGCTTGGCTATTAACCAGGCACACTTCACACTTGCCAATGCCTTAGAGCAAGCCGCTGTTTTTAGTTACAACCTGCCTTTCCTGAATATGAATTTATATAAAGCAGTAGTGAATGAATTTGCAGGATCGTTAAACCTTAAAGCTACTCAACCGCTACCTTTGCCCGAATAAATTATTTTATTTGAACAGGAAACAAAAGGCACACCTTGCTGTACTCGGGGCCAATTTTATTTTCGGCACTAACTATAGCGTGGTAAAATTTATTACCCCTGAGTTTATAAAACCATTTGGTTTAAACGTGGTAAGGGTACTGGTAAGCCTGCTCATGTTTTGGGGTCTGTATTTCATTAAACCTTCTTCAGCTTCTATTAAGCGAAAGCACATTCCCCGCTTCATAATTTGCGCGGTTACCGGCGTTGCCATCAATCAAATATTATTTATTAACGGGCTTACGTTAACAACTTCCATACATGGAGCATTGCTAACGCTGGCAACACCCATCTTCATCACCTTTATTGCTGCCTGGTTGTTGAAAGAAGGTTTGGGGTGGAATAAAATAACCGGCTTGTTGCTGGGGGTTGGCGGTGCAACTTTGCTAATACTAATGAAGGAAAGCTCAGGCAATGCGCCAAATATTATTTTAGGTGATGTACTGATTTTGATAAACGCGATATCCTACGCTTTTTACCTGGTGCTGGTGCGGCCCCTAATGAAGGAATACAGCCCGATACACGTACTTCGCTGGGTGTTTACACTGGGTGCATTTATAGTGGTGCCTTTTGGCTGGAGCCAGTTTATGCAGGTTGAATGGCAGGCTTTAAATGTGGAAGCCTGGGCAGGACTTGCGTTTGTTGTAATTGGCGCTACGTTCTTTGCATACCTCTTCAACATGTATGGTATACGAACCATAGGTGCATCGGCAACCGGAACCTATATTTATACACAACCGGTGTTTGCCGCTATTATCGCTATTGTATTTTTGGGTGAACAATTCAACTGGCAAAAAGGAGTGGCTGCTGTGTTGATATTTGCCGGCGTTTACATGGTGAACCTTAGTAAACTTCTTGATCAGCAAAAGCCATGAGGTGATGAATGTTTGATTGCAATGGAAATCATTTGGTAAAATAAAACATCAATCCTCTTTGTTCTTCGGATAATCGAAAAACCAAAACTCCTTTTCCGCTTCGGCAAAATCCTTCCACTTTTTAACATCGCATTTTACTGCATAGATGCCACAGGTCGGCATATTATCGATGCGGGTACTGGTAAGCTGATTGGCAAAGTAAGTAACCCCGGGGTTGTGAGAAAACAGCGCGATGGTTTTATGGTCGTTATCCATCTCCGACAGCACATCAAAAAAAATTTGAACAGAAGCTTCGTACAAAGCTGGTATGCGAATGATGTTTTTATGTTTTACACCGTAGGCTTCAGCAAAATAGGTGGCTGTGGTTAATGCCCTGTTTGCCGGGCTGCTCACAAAGGCATCAATGTCTATCTCTTTTTTCAAAAGTCGTTTGGCCATTTCCGGCGCATCCCTGTTGCCGCGCTCATTCAATGGGCGCTCAAAATCGGACGGCGCCGACGTTTCCCAGCTACTTTTAGCATGTCTTACTATCAATACTTTTTTCATTGCCGTGGTTTAATTAATTAGAACGATTTACAAGTATGTAGCAACAATCGCATACTGTTTTTGTACATGTTGATTTACCATAGCGAATAAAGTTCCTAATAACCCCGCACATTTCGCCCTTCCATATAGTTTAGGAAAGCTTTGTTCACTACTCGATTTCCTCCCGGTGTTGGGTAATTGCCGGTGAAGTACCAATCGCCGGTATTGGTAGGGCAGCTATCATGTAAATCTTCTATGGTTTGATAGATTACTTCTACCGGCACGGCCACCTCTTTAGGCGTTATCAGCTCCGCTATTTTATTGGATATTTCTTCGGTGGTGAAAGGCTTGTACACCTGGCGTACCACGTTTTCTAATTGCAACGAATTTGTTCTGGCCAACTTTTTGCATTTGTTATACAACTCGTCCAGCAAGCCCTCCATATTCCTGTCTTTCAGCAAAGCTATAGCCGCCCGGAAGGCTATAAAATCGCCCAGTTTGCTCATATCAATCCCGTAACAATCCGGGTAACGTATTTGCGGTGCAGAAGAAACAACAATGATCTTTTTAGGGTTCAGGCGTGCAAGCATTCGTACTATGCTTTCTTTTAATGTGGTACCTCTTACAATTGAATCATCAATTACCACCAGCGTGTCCTCCCCACTACGTACGGTACCATAAGTAATATCATAAACGTGTTGTACCATCTCGTTGCGGTTGGCATCTTCCGTAATAAAGGTGCGGAGTTTAACATCTTTTATTGCGATCTTTTCCTGCCGTATTTTACGGTTGATCACTTCCGTAAGTTTTTCGTCGGTAACCTCATTACCCCAGCTTAAAATGCGTTGCACTTTACGTTGATTCAGGTAATCTTCCATGCCCTTACACAAGCCTATATAAGCAACCTCGGCTGTATTGGGTATGTACGAAAAAATGGTATTCTTCAAATCATAACTGATCGACTCTAAAACCGGTCTGCTAAGGTGATGCCCCAAAGCAATGCGTTCGCGATATATTTTTTCATCGCTACCCCGGCTGAAATAAATTCTTTCAAAACTGCAGGCTCTTCTTTCTTTTGGTTCCAACACCTGTTGTACCGTATAACTTCCATCTGCTTTCACACACAATGCATGGCCCGGCATTAATTCAAGCACCTCATTTTCGCCCACATTAAAAGTGGTTCGTATGGCGGCGCGCTCACTTGCCGCAACAATTACTTCCTCATTTATATAATAATAGGCAGGTCGAATTCCATGGGCATCGCGCAGCACAAAACTATCCCCGCTACCTACCAGTCCGCCAATGGTATAACCGCCATCAAATAAAGCTGCCGCCTTTTTTAATATGCCAGGTATGTCCAACTCTTCGCGGCTGATTTCATCACTTTTCGTAAGAAAATGGTGTATCACTTCTATCATCGCCGCCAGGTCACTTTGCTTGGAAAATTCTCCGGGATCAAAGTTGATGAGATCGAATAATTCATCGGTATTAACCAGGTTAAAATTACCTGCCAATGCAAGGTTGCGGGAAGGAACCGTGTTTCTTTTTATAAAAGGATGGCAAAATTCCACATTGTTTCTTCCCTGTGTACCATAGCGTAAATGCCCCAGCAAAAGCTCCCCTAAAAATGGGAGATGCCCTTTTAATAAACCAGGGTATTGTTTGATGTCGGGCTGGTATTTTTCGAGCTCTAAAATCTCTTTTCCAATGGACGAAAATAAATCGGCGATAGGTTGTTGAGCATTACTGCGTATGCGATGAAGAAATGGATAACCTGGTTCAACATTCAATTTTACCGCCGCCATACCTGCACCATCCTGCCCGCGGTTGTGCTGTTTCTCCATGAGGAGGTACAGTTTGTTTAAACCGTACATCACCGTGCCATATTGCTGTAAATAATACGAGAATGATTTTCGAAGCCGAATGAATGCGAGGCCGCATTCATGTTTTATTTCGTCGCTCATGAAAGGTTTTAAAGAGAAGCGGCGAAGTTACAACTCCGCCGCAAAATGAAATATTAATAATAGCCCGTCAACCTTTAATCTGTTTGGTGAGCCATAAAAACTCCGAAACAAAGGTGTTGACCGCATTACTGAACGAAGCATCGATGAGTTCGCCCTCCGCATTAAATTTCTGCTCGATATGTGGCGTAACCAGCATATACGGGCTAACAATTCCAAACAACGCGATGATCAATAACTGCAATTGAAGTGCTGCTCGCACTCCACCCAATGCACCCGGCGAAGCGGTTACAATGCCAAACGGCTTATGAAACTGCTTGGGAAAATGATCGAACAAATTTTTGAGAGGCGGTGTATAACTACCATTGTACTCCGGCGAAACCAAAACGAAAGCATCTGCGCCAAACATACGTTCAGCTAAGGGCTTATAGGGGTCAGGTGTTTTTTCAACCGACGAATATACTTCCTCCTGCAGGGTGGGGAAATTCCATTCCCTTACATCCAGAATACCTGCTTCAAAACCCAATTTGTCGCGCAGGTATTTTTGCAAATGGATTGCCATTCTAAACGTAATACTCTCCTGCCGGGGGCTTCCGGATACGATCTCAATCTTCATCTATCTTTATTTTAATTCGTTGGCAATTCCTTTACCATGAAAAGCAATGGTTGTGAGTATTATCAAAACTAACTTTAAAACATCTAATGGTTAATGGGCACCTCGATAATGATAAACTCACTTTCCTTTTCGGCTATCAAATCAATTTCATCTGTTTCCCAAAAACCCGCTCCGTCTTTGGTGTTTAGCGTGTCCTCACCCTGCATTAAGTTTCCCTCCATTACAAATACATAAGCGCACTTGTTCAATGAATTTAGAGTATATCGAATTTGTTGTCCGGCCTCAAACCACCCGAGGGAAAGTTTTGCATTTTGATTTATCCAGCAATGATCGATCCCTTCCTCGTTACTTATGATTGTTTGCAATTGATTTTTACGTGCTTCTTTTGGAAAGAATCTTTTTTGGTAACGCGGGGTAATGTTTTGAAGTTTGGGCTCTATCCATATCTGCAAAAATCTTACGTCTTCCTCCCCAACATTGTATTCCTCGTGGCGAATACCTGTGCCGGCACTCATTATTTGTACCCAATCCTTTTCAACAATGTCGCTGTAGCCAATGCTGTCTTTGTGGTTCATTTTACCCTGCAGCATAATACTAATGATTTCCATGTTTACATGGGGGTGTAAGCCAAAGCCTTTACCCGCCTGCACTCTATCGTCATTAAATGTTTTCAGTAGTCCAAACCCATTCTTCGCGGGGTTTTTATACGATGAAAAGCTGAAGGAAAATTTACTTTGAAGCCATCCAATATCCTTGGAGCCGCGGTCTTCGCCACGATGAATGATCTTTTGCATTGAATCAAAAATTTA
>JANPIA010000207.1:0-1690 GCA_031424735.1 Segetibacter sp. | reverse complement strand
TATCTTACATTTGCCGCCCTATGGCTGCATTACAATTCAACCTTCTTCAAACAGGTATTGGTACCAAAGCGCGGGCAGGAAAACTAATAACCGATCATGGCGAAATTCTTACACCGATGTTTATGCCGGTGGGTACGGCAGGCAGCGTGAAAGCGGTCAATCAACAGCAACTATCTGCTGATGTAAAAGCGCAGATCATTCTTGGAAATACCTATCACCTTTATTTACGCCCCGGCACAAATGTTTTGGAAGCCGCTGGCGGGCTGCACCAATTTAATGGCTGGCACAAACCCATACTTACCGACAGTGGCGGCTATCAGGTTTTTTCGCTGGCAGCAAAGCGTAAAATAAATGAAGAAGGCGTACTGTTTCAATCGCATATTGATGGCAGCCGGCACCTTTTTACGCCTGAAAAAGTGATGGATATTCAACGTTCCATTGGTGCCGATATCATTATGGCTTTTGATGAATGCCCGCCTTACCCCAGCGAGTATAAATATGCAAAGGACAGTATGGAGCTTACACACCGGTGGCTTAACCGTTGCTTTACCAGGCTGAACGAAACGCCGGATAAATATGGTTATAGCCAAAACCTGTTCCCCATTGTTCAGGGAGGAACGTATAAAGATCTGCGCAAAGAATCCTGCCAGTACATTGCATCGAAAAACGCCGTGGGCAACGCTATTGGCGGTTTAAGCGTGGGCGAACCCATAGAGATGATGTATGAATTTGCAGCCCTATGCTGCGATGAACTGCCTATCAATAAACCCCGGTATTTAATGGGTGTTGGCACCCCCTGGAATATACTGGAATGCATCAGCATGGGCATTGATATGTTTGATTGCGTAATGCCTACACGCAATGGCCGAAACGGAATGCTGTTTACCACACAAGGCATCATCAACATCAGGAATAAAAAATGGGCGACTGATTTTTCGCCGGTTGATGACAGCCTGCCGAACGAATTGAGCCAATATTACAGCAAGGCTTATATGCGGCACCTGTTTATATCAGGCGAGATACTTGGACTACAACTCGCCAGTATTCATAACCTTGCATTTTACCTTTGGCTGGTAGGTGAAGCCCGTAAAAATATTATAGAAGGAAATTTTGAAACCTGGCGAAAAAACATAACCCCCACGTTGCAACAACGGCTATAACCTATGTGGATAACACCAGTCTCTTCAATTTCTTTATTCACGTGTACACTAAAAAAGGTTGAGTGATGTGCGCTTGGGGTAGATTTATATCCCTTACTGATCCTTTTTCTATGAAACGATAAAAAAGACTACATCCATCCCTCTATGGATGTTTTTTTTTGCCAATAAATTTGTGCAGCCAGCACACCTCTTTTAGTTTGTTCTCTTATTTTACCACTTCCATAACCAAACGCCAAAAAGTTGGACGGTGATTTGTGTAATCATACCCAAATTTTAGAAATGAACAAACAACAACCTTTATTGGGGTTATGCATTGTGATGGACTTAATAGGATATGCATCGTTTAGTGTACCGATGTTAGGCGAATTCTCCGACATTGTTTGGGCACCTATATCGGCATTCATTTTTTATAAAACTTTTGGTGGATGGAAAGGGGCATTTGGAAGCATCTTCAACTTTGCAGAAGAGATATTGCCGTTCACTGACTTCATCCCAACATTCACCATCATGTGGGTATGGCAATACTTTAC
>JANPIA010000206.1:0-1694 GCA_031424735.1 Segetibacter sp. | reverse complement strand
CATTTGTCAGAAGAAAAACTGGAATACAATATCCGTTATGCCAATGCGCTCTTAAAGCCTGTTACCCACACACGCAAGACATTTCAACCAGCAAATAAAAAGCTTATAAAATGGGGCTTTGGCAATACAGCTTACTTATTAAAAAACAACCTCGAAGGACAGTTGCATTCCGGTAAATTGCTTCAGGCCCTGTTACAAACCGTTCAATCATTAGGTGTGTATGTGTTCAATAACACAGAGGTAAAGGATTGCTTACACGTCAATGAAAGGATAGTGGTAAATACGGAACAAGGATTTGATCTTTCCACAAATCAGGTTCTTGTTTGTACAAATGCTTTTGCAAAGGAATTATTACCTCAACTTGATGTGGTTCCGGCCAGGGGGCAGGTGCTGCTTACTTCTCCTATAGATACACTGCCATGGAATGGAAGTTTTCATTCTGAAGGTGGTTACTATTATTTCAGGAATCTTGGTAAAAGGGTGCTGTTGGGAGGTGCCCGTCATAAAGCATTCACCGAAGAAAGCAGCACAGAGTTTGGACTGACGGACACTGTACAGGGCCACCTCGAAAAATATTTGCGTGAGGTAATTTTAACCAATCACAAAAAAGCCTTTACTATAGATCATCGCTGGAGTGGCATCATGGCTATGGGAAGCGATAAAATGCCCATAATAAAAGAGATCAGCCCCGGCATTTTTTGTGCCGTTCGCATGAGTGGCATGGGTGTATCGCTTGCCCCCGTGATCGGAAAAAAAATAGCCAGGATGATGCTGGACTAAAGCTTTACTAATTTGAGATTTATTTTTTTGCTACCATTATATCCCTGCATGAAATAAACACCGGGCTTCAGGTTGGAGAGATTTACTGTTTGATTTTTTGCGTTGACTATAAATGCCTGGACAACCACGCCATGTAAATTTATAATCATGATCTTCTTCCCAACCCAGGTGTTGTCATCTCCAAAATTCAATTTAACCTCACTCTGTGCAGGATTAGGAAATAGATTTATTTTGAAATGGCTCTCAACAGGCGCCGGCGTTGTATCAGCCACCAATGGAGCAGCTTCAATCCATGACCCATTTAAGCCGCGGCCCGATAACAAACTATGCCGGGCCCCACCTTCTTCAAAATAGTTTCTCATCTTATCTTTTTGTCCTTTTGTAAATAAATTCAACGCTTCATCATTGGTGAAATCCATATAATTCATGTACATGTCTCCTGACGCGCCATTGTTGCAACTGGTTCTGAACCCTGTAGGATGACCACTGGTGTAACCTCCTTGCTTCGGGGTATCCTCTACTCCATCATCGCCACAAAAACTATCACCCCAGATATGTTTTAGTCCTAACCAATGGCCCGCCTCATGTACCAGCGTTCTTCCTTTGTTGTAGGGTGCGGCAACATTGATCGTACCAAACGCTGTTGTATTCATAACGATACCATCTTTTTCTCCAGCTCCGCCGATATAGCTCGCATAACCCAACAAGCTCCTTGTATTTCCCACCCAGATATTAAGGTAGTAGCGGCTGTCCCATGCATCATCCCCGCCTTGTGCACTGAATTTTATTTTATCATCCATTGTCCAATAAGTAACACCCGTTTGCTTGCGGACAATACCATTCGTTGCCCTTCCTTTGCTATCTGTTGAAGCCAGCACAAACTCAATGTTAACATCCGCGGCTATGGATTTAAA
>JANPIA010000205.1:0-7889 GCA_031424735.1 Segetibacter sp. | reverse complement strand
AATAGCTGCGCATACCCCACTTCATCACTGGTTCCAAAATTAAAATCAGAAGGGATGGATGTTTCATACGGCATTCCATCAACCACTATAAGCGGATTGGTTGCCCCATTGATGGAGGAAGTACCCCTGATGCGGATTTGCATACCGGCACCTGGGTCGCCAGATGCAGCTGTAATATCTACACCCGCTAACCTACCCTGTAAAGCCTGGTCAATTGAAGCAGCCTGCATTTCTTCCAGTTCCTTCGCATTTATTTTTGCGGTGGCGGTGGTTTGGTTTCTATCCTTAACATTCATCATCCCGTTGTCTGTTGTTCGCTGGGCAACTACAATTACTTCACCTAAACCTGCAGAACTTGTTTTCAATGTAATATTAAATACCGTTCTGTTTCCAATAGGATGTTTAATGGTTTCCGTGCCAATGTAGGAGAAGGTTAACGAGTCTGCTTTGCTACTTACTTTAATCACGAAATTGCCTTCTACATCGGTACTCACCGCTTTTACAGTTCGTTGGTCCGCATCTACCTGTGCAACTGTTACGCCCTGCACAGGTTTCCTGTTTAGGTCAACTATGCGGCCTTGAACTGTTGTAGTTTGTGCACTGGCAGCAAAACCGAATCCGGCTACCAGTAAAAAACTTAAGACAATTTGGAGGAAATATTTTTTCATAATGCAGTTTTTCAGCTTTAAGCAGAAGAGGTCTAATATTTTAGGTAATTATCAATCAGGTGAATTACCGTACGGTTGGAAAGATTACTATTTACCGGCACTACTGGTACAAGGCGTGATTTCCTGTTTGCAACATCTGATATTTCAAAAACGCCGGCAGGATATTGAATATTTACAAAAATGGGATCACCTGTACTGGCTTTTAACAACGTAGGGAAGTTGCCAACATCTTTGGTATCCGGTATAATCGTTCGCTTGTCTATAACATGGTATAAAATGAATTTTTCAACCAATGCTTTATCTGCCGTTGTTGTTGGATTGACATTTGGTACTGCTACAGTACCAGGTAACAAACCCGCTGTAATTGCCGCCCTGATTGCATTGTTATTGGGTACAAACATGGTGTAAAAAGTTCCACCCGCCATGCCTACTACGCTTGTTCCATCAAAAGCAGTGGAGTTCCGCAAATAATTCCAAAATAAATTGTACTCAGAGGTTGTAGGCGTACCCAATGCCGAAAGATGAGTGCCTAATGTTTGATAAGTATAATAAAGCAGGTTATCAAGGTATATAACGCGACCATTACTCGCAGTTTTTACGCTATCAATTCTTACGGTTAATCCCCTATCAACCGTACCGGCCGAACTAACCGTATTTCCATTGTATTTAAGTACTTCGCCGCCATAAGTAGTAACAATGCCCGTACCGGTAAAGCCGGGGTTACCTAAATTATCCAGCTCACCCTTTTGGGTTTGCACAACGCTACTGTTAAGTATTCTTATCAGGCTAAGGCGAACCGAGTCGTTACCTACACCATTAAAAGTAAATTGATTAATAGCTGAGTTATAATCAAAACCCCTTGCCCTTAACACCGCATCAGGCATCATAAAAAGGGTATATTTTGCTACCGGATTGGTTATAATTCCATTGAGTTCATTATCCAACAAACGAGTCATTAAAGTAAACTTAGGGTTCAGGTAAGTTTTACCATAAACTGTAGAAAACTTATTGGGTTCGTTTACTTTATTTGTACCATAAAAAATCCCGTTACTCAATACTTTACGGTCAATAACATTTGTTGCCAGGTTTATATGTGCCGCTTCGCCGAGAAAATTGTTGGTGGCAACAAATTTGCTTGGCCATAATGTAGTTTGCCACATATGCGAGTTCAATAAATCTGCAATTACATTAAGTGGCAAATTGCTTACAGAACCATACCCTTCCTGCAAAATCCTGTTTAAATATGCCAACAAAGAGTCGTTTCGGGGAGCCATCATCGTCCAGCCATCTCTTTGTCCATCGTTATCCTGTAGCTTGAAGAAGTTTTCGTTGTTGGGAGAATATGCAAGCATGCTTGAATAAACTTTCACCAGCACATTATCAGAAGTACCATTAAGAACCTGGTAACGCCTTGTGGCATCTGCGTTTTGAATAAACAGTACCATATACTTCTCAAACAAACTTCTAAACTCACTGTACTCGGGTTTTGTTCTTATGTATTGATCGATGTTTAATTGCGGGTAAACAACATGATCAATTAAATGGATGACACCATTTCCAGCAGGAATATCTTGTTGAGTAACTTTTGCATTTGCTACATTAAATCCGGAAAAGGTGGTATTAGGGTAAAAAAGGTTATAATCAGTTGCGGACAAATTTAAATTGGAGAAAAACTGACTGGTAAAGTAAGGAATGTATTTATTACTATTATCCGCTAAAACATAATAAAGTGTACCTCCGTTCCTGTTAGACTGAATGGCTTTAATGGGTTGTCCTGTTGCAGTAGTATCATTATAAAAGCCCGTATAATACGCGGTTCTTCTTTTAAAAGCCGCATTAGCAACATAGCCCAAATTGGATTGATAATCGTCGAGCCTGTCCCTGTTAAAACCATTAAACACCAGGAGATATTGCACGATGTTTTCCGCCGTTGCAGAGTCGATCGCGTCGATGCTATTTATATTTCTGCTTTTGAGAAAGGAAAGAAATTCAGAGTCAGTAGTAAATGCGGAGTCATTTGGGGCAAACAACGTCCAATAGCCTGCATTCGACAAAGTATTTTTGTAACCCGATTTGTCAATTAGCGCAAGTAAATTTTTAAAATTACCCCTTGCCTCTAATTTTTGGTAAATAGCGGGTTCAAGATTTGCCGGAGCCGCATAATATTCGTCGAAGGCTTTTTTCTTACAACCAATTAACGATGCAACCATCGTTAATATGAATAGTCCACGTAAGTATTTACTCATTATTTAGTGAATGAAATTTTTATAACTGAAATTAAAAACAGGGGATTTTTCTATAGGAAGAAACTTACAAACGGTGTTTTCAAAAGAAAGCTTGAAATAGCTGGAAAGAAAAATTACATATATTGAGTCTGACGGGCTTTGCCCTAAACAGGTATACAGCGAAAGCTTTGAAAGTGAAAGAAGTTTAATAATTTTCTGAGGCATGGCAAGCAATTAAATAATCGAAGTTCGTTAGCAGCTATAAAACTATCGTATCGATACACGAAACCATCCTGAGGTATCCTGAATGTTAAATTACGTTTCAAGTGCGTTAACAAACATACGTTGATAATAGCATGTACACGACAAGAACCTGTAACATTAAGCTGCTTTTTGAATGTAGATTATTACTCTTTTAAAAATGCCTTTCGAAGCTCTTCCACCTGCTCGTTATTTATAGGTACCATTTTGCCAATTGGGGCACACATTACCAACGATTTTGCGCTGAATTCGGCCACTTCCAAATAGTCAAAAGTTTGTAGCAACTGGTTACCCGTTACCAACACACAATCGTTTTTAATTAGCAATGCCGGGTTCGATTTTGAAACCAGTGATGAAATGGATGTTTTACCATAAAAGTGTTCGCCAAATGCTACCGTATGTACATCCTGCAAAAAAATCCAGCTTTCCGGAATGGTACGCACGTTGAAGCCTGCACCAGAAACGGCAAAGGCCATTAAGTAGGGCGATTGGGTAAGGATGATGGAATTGATTTCAGGATGCTGCTGATAAATTTGCTGATGTATATAAGTGGTTCGGCTGGGAAATTTACCGGGCTCCCGTTTACCATCTGCAATTTGCACCACATCGTTAATTTGCAAATCCCACCGCGGAACATCGGTTGGGGTTATCAAAAAATCGTTACCCTGCCAACGTGTTGAAATGGTGCCGTAGGAACTAATCATCAAACCCTGCCGGCAGGCACGCTGTACTATGTTACAAATTTCTGAGCGCTTTTCTCGTTCCTCTGTTGTGTGCACTACTTCATCCATCTCTTCCATCAAATCGGGTATCTGCAGGTCGAATGCCTGAATTTCTTCGTCGGTTAAATAGGATGGTTTACCCACCATATTGCTGTAAATAATCGCCCTTGCGCAAAGCTCCAGTGTTTCAAAACGCTGAAAAGCATCCACCAGGTCGGAGCCCCCAACAACAGTTCCGTGATTTTCCATGATCACAGCATTGAAACCTTTTACAAATTCAGCGGCTATCACATCGCCTAAAAACGAGCTGCCAGGCAATCTGTAATCGGCGTAGCCAATTGGCCCGCAAACATGTTTTGCCTGCGAAATAACATTGGTATTTGGTATGGAGCGAACAATGCTAAACGAAACCAGCGCAGGCGGATGCGCATGAATGATTGCTTTTATTTCGGGCCTTGCCTCGTAAATAGCTTTGTGAAACGGAAACTCCGATGAAGGTTTATGGCGGCCGATAATGGTTCCGTCCCGCTTCACACAAACAATATCCGCTGGCTGAAGCGACCCTTTATCAATAGCAGACGGCGTAACCCACATGTCCCCATTTTCATCTATAATAGAAATATTGCCGCCCGATGTGGTGGTTAATCCCCGGGTGTAAATACGTCCGATCACCATGGTGATCTGGTCGCGTGGGTGCAATAAATGTGTATTCAAAACCTGGTTCATAAATTCGATTTGGAAAGATGAAACAGAAATGATTAGGTGCTTTCATCCGGCTCACCCGAATAATATTTCAATTCTATCAGGTTACCTGGAAATGGATTGTTATTCCAGGCATGATGTATGGAAAGCGCCGCCCCCACCGAGGTTGCCTGCGCCATAGAAGCGGCAAATATTTCCAGTTCGGGAAATGCGGCTGCAAGCAAATTCATGTAGACCGGGTTTTTACTGAAGCCACCATCAACAAAAATACGTTTTACGGGTGTGCCTTTTAATACCAGCCCGGTAGAGGCATACTGCTGTGCAACAAGATCAATGATAAGCTGGTGATAGGCGTCCGTATAGTTTTCGAAGTCTGCAAGGTTCCTTTCTGCAAAAATTGAATTTTTAACCAACTCACCAACATGGGAAACAGCTTTCAATTGATTAGCCTGTTTTGCACGGGCAACAATTGCCGGATTGAACTCAACCGCTTTATAGTGTGCATGATTTTGGTTGAAATGATCCCCGATTCTTTTTACCTGTTCTTCGTGTTCATTACCAGCAAACAACCGGGATGCTTTTACCGGCTTACCCTGGTAGTGCATATAACAAAGGCAATCCAGTCTCAACTCATCGGCAGTAAGCGGTGCGTTATTAAATGGATTTAAACTGATACACCATGTACCGGTGGATATCAAAATAAACGGCTCTCTAAAGCTTACCTGGTAGGGTATTAATGCAGCCGAACTATCGTGTAAGCCGATGCCCACTTTATAATCCGTTCCGGGAAAGGCGGGCTGGTCAACATGATCGCAGGGAGCTATGGGTGCCAGTTTACCGGCAATACCTTCTTTGTAAACCCACTCATGGTAATCGTTGGTAACAAAGTTCCAGAGGTTTGTATGGCAACCTATGCTGGTAATATCGGAGTACACATTGCCGGTTAAAAGAAAGCTCATGTACTGCGGCAGATGTAGTGCATATTTTATCCGCTTAAATAGCTCCGGCTTTTCGTATTTAATGCGGTACAACTGCATGCCCGAATTAAGGTTACCTAACACCGGCGAAGCAGTTAAATACGAGAAAGTTTCCTCCCCTCCATAGGTTTCGTAAAACTGTTTTTTCAGGTATTCGGGGTAAGGTTTCAAATAATTATACAACGGAGCAACCGGCTTACCATCTTCATCAATATATACAAAGCTTGCCCCGTAAGTTGAAAAGTTTACCGCCTTTATATCAAACTCTTTTTTCCTGAAAACTTCGTGCATAGAATCGAAAACCGACAAACGAAGGCTTTCCAAATTTTCACATGCATCGCCATCCTCATCGGCAGTTTCGGTAAAGCGTGCAGAACGTTCAAACACGATATTGTAATGTTCATCGAACAGGAAAAGTTTCTTATTGGTTTTGCCAACATCAATAATGGCAATAACGGGCAGGCGATCCTTCTCAACTATTAGCGATGGAGTATGACCTGTTTTCTGATTATGACTATTCTGATCGGGCATTGCTGTGGAGTAATTTTATAATCCGGTAGCCACCGCTTTCTGTCCTCTTTCTTTCACCAGGCTATCCCTTACTTTTAGCGATCTGAATAATTGCAAAGGATCCAATGCTGCGCCTGCTGCAAGCCGCGCTTCTGCCACCAGCGGACGAACATCCGTACGGAAAGCATCCTGCAAAAGTTCCTGGGCTTTTACAACATCGTTACTATTCCTTGCAGCTTCCAGTGCTTTATAATCAACCAGCAGCGATTGTGCATAAGCAATCTTGATCGCCTCAACCGATTGCAGCAAATCTTCCAACGGATCTTTTACGTTGTGCGAAGCATCTATCATCCAACCCAAATCGGTTGCATGGTTCATCCCTCTTTCATCCATGCCCTGCACCAGCTCATTAAAAATCAGGAATAGCTGGTAAGGATTGATACTTCCAACCGTAAGATCATCATCGCCATATTTCGAATCGTTGAAATGAAATCCACCAAGCTTTCCTTCGCCCAACAACAGTGCAACAATTTGTTCAATATTGGCATTGGGTAAATGATGCCCAAGGTCTACCAACGTGTAGGCTTTATCGCCAAGCTTGCTTGCATATAAATACGATTGACCCCAATCGCCCACGCTCATACTGTAAAAGTTGGGTTCGTACGCTTTGTACTCCACAAACATCTTCCAATCGTTTGGCAGGGCATCGTAAATTTCTGCGAGGCTTTCCAAAGTATTTTGATTGGCTTTTCTAAAGTTAAGCTGACCCGGAAAGCAGGAGCCGTCTGCCAGCCAAACTGTAAGAGATTCAGAGCCCAATTCCACACCGTGTTTTATCACTTCAATATTATGCTCAATGGCTTGCTTGCGAACCGCCTTTTCAACATGCTGCAGCGAACCATACTTATAACTAAGCGCCTGGTCTGCCTGGTCCTGAAAAGTATTGGAATTTACGGCATCAAACTTTAACCCATGCTGGGCGGCTAATGCTTTTATTGATTGCGCATTCTTTGGAATATCCCATGGAATGTGAAGGGATATGGCGCCGCTCGATTTATTGAGAGCATGCAATAAACCCACGTCTTCAATTTTTTCCTCCAGGTTGCGTGGTTCACCGGCACCGGAAAAACGACCGAACCTTGTACCACCTGTGCCGAGTGCCCAACTTGGTATAGCGATTTGGAAATCCTGCAACTTTTGCAGCACGTCGCTAACATTTGATACACCTTCGGCAACAAAATCAAAACGGCGCTTGTGCTCGTTAATTACCGATTGATTGTGCTCTTCAATTTTATGCTTTTCCAATGACATAACATTTCGTTTTAGGGTAAGTAAAATACTTCTTTTAATGGGATGCTCACAGGGGAATTGTCGGGGTTTGATTGCATGATGTCGCCCATATATTTCCACCACTTTTGCATTACTGCATGTTCGGGCAGGTTTTCCAAAGCCGTAGGATCTTCGGCTTTTAAAACACCGAACAAACTGTTGGTTGTTTCATCTAAAAAAATAGAATATTCGCTGATGCCTGTGGTTTTTAACAAATGCGCAAGTTCTGGCCAAAGTTCATCGTGGCGTTTTTTATACTCCTCTTCAAAGCCTGGGAATAATTGCATTTTAAAGGCTACTCGTGTCATATTTTTTTATGTAATCGGCTTTGAGGTTCTGTTCAGAATTGTTGCGTCGCACCCGTGTACTTACCAACCCACTTCAACAAGTGCGGCTATTTATTGGTGAGATTTTCTTTGCGGTTGCATTGTGTTGTACCGTGGGGTTGGCAAAACGCAGCATATAAAATATAGTTTGATCCTGCACTTTCGCGCT
>JANPIA010000204.1:0-4368 GCA_031424735.1 Segetibacter sp. | reverse complement strand
TTTTTCATTGTTTTGTTCCGCCGCCAAATCGTTGATGATTTTATTTATCTCCTTTGTTTTTTCAACTGGTTCGGTACGCTCCTTAAAAAGTGCGGAAGCTTTCGCATACTCGGCTTTTGCTTTATTATAATCTCCAATTTTTTTCGCCTCATCGCCCAAGGCCATGGCAGCATTATACTCATCATCTTTACCCTTCAATAATATCTTATCATTCGTTGCCTTTAGTTTCCGTTCCAAAACGGCATCGGTCGGTTTTAAATCTTTTGCAGCTGTGTAGCCTGCTTTTGCAACATCATATTCTCTGTTATCAAATGCCTTATCTGCATCCGCCATGATCGATTTAAAGGACTGCTCGCGATCGCGATTTATAGCTGCCTGTTCATCAGCCGATTTTTTTTGAGCTTTTATTTTTCTAATCGTCTCTATACGGGTTGCTGAAAACTGGTCGTCGGGGTTTAAAGCAAGTGCCTCCGAGTAAGCAGAAATAGCTTCATCATATTTCTCTTCTTCAAAGGATTTTGCCCCGCGCAATTTGATGGACTTTAAATTATCCTCCAGTTGTTTTTTCGCCAGCCTGTCCTCTTCTTGTTTCTGTGCAAGCGCCTGGTCGGCTTTGTATTTTTCAATAGTATTGATCTGGCTTTTCGAAAACAGGTCGTTGGGATTTAAGGCAAGTGCTTCACGGTAAGCTACAATTGCCTCGTCGTATTTTTTTGCATAAAAAGCAGTGGTGCCGGTTGTTTGCAACTTTGTTACCTTATCGTTTAATTCTTTTTTTGCAAGATTTTCCTTTTCCAATTTCTTTTCCTTCACCTCCTGTAATCCTCTTTTGGCTGATTTGTTTTCGGGTTGCATTTTCAGGACTTCTTCGTACTTCGTTTGGGCAAGATCAAACTGTCCGTTTTCCAGTGCTTTGTCTCCATCTTCCAGTATTGCATAATAGCCTCCTGATTTATTTTCGGTAGTTTTTACAATCGTTGGGGTAGAAATGGGTGAACTGAAAATATCCCTTTTTGCCAAAGCTTTTGCGGTGAGGTCTTTTACATATTGCTGTAACTTCTGCTTGGTATTCCAGTCTTTTATTGTTTCGGGTGAATCGAACTGCAGGTCTTTTTTATACATAACCACAAACCTGTGCTGCCGGGGTTGTTGTCCCGGTCCTTCGGTTATAAGCAAAATGGCAGGTGTGGTAGCTTCGGAGGTTGCCCTGATGAGGATCCCGATATTAGTGATCTCTGCTTTGAAAGGGGCGTTGGTTGGCGACCATCTTGGTATGCTGTTATTCGATGGAAACTTAAGCTCTACCTGGAAATCTGTATGTACAAAAATAGTATCACCTAAAATGTTCAGGTCTTGTCCAACAACTTCCCTGAATACGAAAAGCGACTGAGCTATTAATAAAATAAGTAAGTATTTAGCTTTCATAAGTAGGCTGGAATATTTCTTTAAAAAATAAAAGTGAACTGCAGAACGAAAACACAACTAAAATATATTTTTTAAAAATCCTTTTTTGCTGTACTTCACCCTGATTTGTTGCACATTGTTATTTTCTTCTCTAAGTAAAAGCACTTCTTCAATGGTAATTTTTTTGCCCTTAATTGCCTGGCAAAACTGGTTGAATGTTTTAAAGTTTTTTTCGTCGTTTATTCTAACCGGCGTTTTTCCGCCGTAAAACAAATACTTGTCAAAATCTTCCGCTTCTGCCGAACCTGAAACCACCCCATCCAGCAGGGTTTTGAAAGTCTCATTTCTAATCAACAGTATTTTTTTAGCGGTAGCTTCTGTAGTGGTGATTTCAGTTTTTTCTGCGGGTTTTTCAGTTGGTTTTTCTACAGTTTTTTCTGCGGGTTTTTCTGCTGCCTTTTCTGTTTTTTTATCTTCAAAAGGAATTACACGCAAATCAGCAGGTATCAGCACCGGTATATCCGATTTTTTAATTTTTCCTTTAGCAAGGTCGTCGGAAACCATTACTTGCATCGTAGATTGTTTCTTTCTATCGTGATCGAGCGTTAACTGTAAGGTGTAAGTACCGGGTTTAATAAAGGTGAAAGTTGCATATTGTTCGGTTATGATTGGATAGGTGCTCTTATCTAAAACCCTCCATTCGTAAGCGGTCCCTACAGCATCCGACATATATTTTTCAGGCTTGCCGGTTAGTGTTGATGGACTGCCATAAATACGTGGAAGGCTGGCATTGGAGGTGTTTTCGGGTGTATAAATATTTTTGTCTCCTTTCTTAACATTTACCCGCAGTTCATTGGTACATTTTCCGTTCACAATTGCTATCACGGTATAGGTTCCTTCCTTTGAAAATTTATGGCGCATGGATGGGCTCGCCGTTTTTTCGTCGTTCGTTTCATCGCCAAATTTCCAGGTAACTTCTCTTTGTTCGGGATGGGAGGCTTTGAATACAAGGGTTTCGTCAACCTCGTAATAGGCGCGTTGATTATTGAGTATACTTTTTATAGATATGGAAAAAGGTACACAGGCCTTGTTATCTATTAACCGGTAACTTATTAATCCCAGGCATAGTATGCTGGTTACGATCATTACAAACCACACGTTTCTTTCGAGCGATAATTTTTTATGACTTAATATAGTGTTAGAACTCATGGCTTAACTTTTTAGGGTTATTAATTGCGCCTTTGCAACATTTGAAGCTGCGTTTGATAAAGCATGGCATTGTTTTGCGCAGTGGCAACATCCTGCTTTAACGATGATATTTGTTGCTTTAAATCACTCATTGTTGCATCGGTACTGGTTGCTTCTCTCACTTCTTTTTTTGCAGCGTGCAATTCAGATAAGTTCAATACAACATCATGATAAAAATCTTTTCCGCTAAGCGAGTCCTTAATCATCGCTTCCATTTCCTTCAATTTTTCGCCAATCTTGCCATCAATCAACACAACATTGGCATCAGGTTTATTTAAAGAATCTAATAAGCCCTTGGTAGCGTTCATATTAATAAAAAACTTTTCTACAAAGTCTTTTTCATTTTCAGAAACAGCCACTTGCTGACGGAGTTGATCGTTTTGTTTAAAAGGTACTTCTACACTAAACAAAACGGCTGCTACAATAAGCACAGCGGTAATGGTAAAAAAGATGATAAAGTTTGTGAAAGCTTTTTTTCGTTCCTTTAAGTTCAAGGGTTCCATAAAAATTTATTTTTTAAATTAACCAAAGAAGCGTCGTCTTGCTTTGGTTTCTGTATCGCTTGTATGAATTTGTTCTTCTTTTACAAATATGCCGGTCTCCCTGCGTTTTCCAATAAAGTCGAGCTTACTTAGTGTATCAAAAAGTTTGGCTGTAACCTTTACAAAAGATACTACCTTTTCAATATTCTTATTAATGTCGTTGTTGTCGTACCGCAAATTTGCCAGGTTGGTAAACATGCTTTCCAGTTCTCCCTGTTTTAACTCGCACCATTCACTAAGATAATTCATCATCTCCTCTTTGCCAGATCCAACTCTCAGATCAATCGTATTTTTCATAACCCTCGCCAACGTTGCAATTGCAGCAAAAAGTTCAGAAGGCGATTGATGCATCGTATTCCACCGCATATTGGTAATGCTTTGGCTGAGGTACAACATAATGCGGTCGCATAAAAACATTACCAGTTCCGAAAGCTCGTTTTGCTGGTTCTTCCTATATATTTTTTGAACTATCTGCGAGCAGCGGGTTTCAAGGTCGCCAAGAAAACGATCGATTTCTGTATAAAGAGAGACAAGGTCGGGATGTGCGCTAACGGTGATGCAGGGGGGGATGTAATTAGCATCGGCAATAATTTCATTTGCATTCACTATTATTTTTCCCACAGGTAGTGCGTAGGGGTTGTTTGCAAACTGACCAAACTGGTTATCGCTCACCACCTGCACGGTATAAGTTGGTAAAACAAAGGGAAACCGGGGAGGACTGTCTTCCATATCCGGGCTGCCTGCAGGTTGTTTGTCAAATGGATTAACCGTTAACACTATCCACCAGATAGGCTCGCTTGCCGATGGGGAAAACTGGAAAGAAGTGGACGGCACACCATCGGGGTTTGCACCCGTGCCGGCTAATGCTGGCAATAATATACGCACGCCCCCGGAGGTAACTGCGTTACACGCAACAACGGCAACTCTTAATGTATGCTGGTTGTCTATAGTGGTCTTAACATTAAAAGTATCTTCACCTGCAGAAGAAGGCGGAAGCACGCCGAATTTTATGGGGGACAGATGTAGCGAGGCTACATCATTTAACGTATCCTTCCAGCCATCATCCTGTGCAATGAAGTGATCTTTATTAATCTTCATTCCATTAATCCAATTCACAGGAAAATGCCTGAGATGATCTCTCATAAAAAAGTTGTTTTAAATACGATCGCAAATA
>JANPIA010000203.1:0-8748 GCA_031424735.1 Segetibacter sp. | reverse complement strand
AAAGTTACAAGGCTTATACAATAAAACAGCCGGTGAATTAATTCACCGGCTGTTTTATTGTACTTAACGTCAATTACTTTTTATTTGTATCCAGGGCTTCTTTTATCCTGGCACTAACATCCTGCAAATGATATTTGCTGAGCTTGTCGGTTGTTGCCGGTAAGGCAGCAACTATTTCAGCATTTACCATACTGAGGTAAGCCCGTGCGACTGAAGGGATATCTGTGTTTTTAATATTAGGAATTTGGGGGGCAAAGGGTGAGGCGGAAACCACCACCGGTGTGGTTGGATTAACTAAACCGGCTACAATATCTACATAAGATTTTTGAAGATTTCTGCGCCACGCATCTATTGGTTTTTTTGTTTTCAATTCCGCCCAAATACTGTTTTTAACATCCGTCATCAATTCATCAACAGAGTAAGTTGAAGTACCAAAACGGCTTGCTGAAGTAAGCATGCGGTTAAGGCGCGAACCTGAAAGCAAACTACTCAGTACGTTTGACTGCACACTTTGTACACTTTCATTAACCGATGGCTGCGATATCTTGTTGAGAATATCCTTATCAACCAACCAGGTAGGTGTTTCAAACAATTGTTTGTCTATAAATGCCACTGCTTCTTTTTGTGTTGCTTTTGGTGTAGGCTCATATACATTTCCTTGTTCTTCTATACTTTTAAAAGTTTCTTGTATGCCACCAACACTTTTAGCAACATGGTTCATGTACCGGTTAAATTGCCCGGTCACCTGTGTGTACATACCTGCAAGATTGCGATAATAGTCACCTTCTTTTTTTGTCCATTCAGGCAGGTTTTGAATAATCCTTTTCAGGTTTTTTATTCCGTATTCGCTTGCCTTTACGCTGTTATCGCTCAGGTCTTCTGTTTGTGCACGTGGATCAAAGTTTTGACCTTCTCCACCAAACCATAAACGAGGATTATTAGGCAAGCGGTCTAATACCCATTTGTTAGTGATCTTGCGATCTTCTTCTACATCTTTTGCACCTGTATAACGATAGCCCCATTCAATTGCCCACTTATCGTAATCGCCAATACGCGGGTATAGTCCTTTCGTTGTAATGTTGTCTTCCGGTTGTGCTACATAATTAAAGCGGGCATAATCCATTATAGACGCGGTATGACCGTTTGCTTCAACCCAGGCCTTATCTCTTAATTTTTCAACAGGAGTTCTGCTGCTGCTTCCCATGTTATGGCGAAGGCCTAGTGTATGACCAACTTCATGTGAAGAAACGAAGCGGATTAATTCGCCCATCAGGTCATCATCAAACTCCATTTTACGTGCACGTGGGTCAACTGCGCCAGCCTGTATCATATACCAGTCGTGCAGCAGTTTCATAACATTGTGGTACCAGCCAATATGGCTTTCCAATATTTCTCCGCTCCGCGGATCGTGCACCTGCGGTCCGTAAGCGTTTTGTGTTTCGGAAGCAAAATAACGAAGCACCGAAAACCGAGCATCTTCCAGGCTCATGTTAGGGTCGTTCTCCGGCCATTCTTTACCAACAATGGCATTCTTCCAGCCTGCTTTTTCAAAAGCTATCTGCCAGTCGTTAATTCCCTGTATCAGGAATTTTCTCCATTTGCGTGGTGTTGCGGGATCTATGTAATAAACAATAGGTTTCTTTGGTTCCACTAATTCACCACGCTTGTATTTTTCCATATCCTCAGGCTTAGGCTCCAGCCTCCACCGTATTGCGAACGTACTGTTTTCAACCCGTTGCTGAGCGTCATCGTACACTACAAACTGGTCTGCAAAATATCCTACCCGCGGATCAAAGGCTCTGCGAAGCATTGGTTGTTGTGGAAGCAGTATCATGGAAGTGTTCAATTCTACTGTTACAGCACCCGCTGCACTTGCGGCTGGAAGGCTTGAGGATGGAAACGGACTTGGGGATGCGAACGGGCTGGCCCCCGTTGCATTAAAAGTTTTTACCGAACGTATTTCGGTATTGATTGGAAAAGTGGAAATTTTTTCAATGTAGGAGCGGTCAATTGCTAGCGAAGAAAAGTTATAACTCCTTTTCTGACTCGGGTCCATACTAACAACCTGATTATCGCCCTTGAAAAAATCGGTAACATCTATTATAACCCCTGACGAATCTTTTGAGAACGCTTTTACATCAAAGGCAGCAGCAATAGGTTCAACATTGCTATTACGAAAAGCTGTTGAAATTGCCATGGTAGAATCCGTTGGATTGATAGTGGTTACCACTTTTAAAAAAACTCTATTGTCGGGTCCTTTCTCAAACCGTAAAGTATTTGTATTGCTTTCTTCGCCGCCATATCCTGCGCCGGTAGCAGCTTTGCTTATACGGGTAACAGCCATTATTTCCCTGCCCATTACGCTTTCAGGTATTTCAAAATAGTATTTGTCTTCCACTTTGTGAACTGTAAATAAGCCCTTTTGCGTAATTGCCTTGTCAGTAATAACCTCTTTGTAGGGCTTTGGCCCTGGTTTGGCTGGGGCAGCACCGGGCGTACTGGTGCCGGATGGCGGCCCGCCGGGAATGGTTGAAGGTGGACGTTGCTGCTGCGCTACGGCATCCCCAATAGTGCCTGTTATCAGCAACAGGAATACGAGTTTTTTCATGTGCATTTTTAAAATTTTTAAAAGGGATGAAGATACTAAGACGGTAACATTTGCAGCAACTAAAATTGCAAGTGGGAAAACTTTGGGACGAACGGAAAACGAGTCATCTTTTCAATTTGAATACTAAAGCAATTAAATAAGTTTGGTAATGTATAAATTTGAGTGGCATAGATTTGGTGACTTAAATAAATTAGCTATTTTGTGCCTCCTCATAAAATATTGCTCGTCCTTTAAAAACTATTTTTATGTTTGAGTTGTAACATATTTTACTAAACATTTTTTAATTATAACTTTAATCAAATTTTAAATCTAAAAACACTTTAGTCATGGCTGAAACAAAACCAACTGCAACAGTTAAAACCAGTACTTCAGTTCAACCTAAGAAGTCGGGTAACATAATCTCCTGGATAGCTCCGGCTGCGTGTATACTATTAGGGTATACATTATGGCGTTTCGTTTTAGGTGCTGACTCTAATTTTACTACCCCCGACCCAAAGGGTGGTTTTTGGCCAGGTCATTTAGGGCCTAAAAGCGCGCTGGCTGGAGTGTATGAAGGTGGCATTATCGTTCCACTTTTGATAGGTTGCTTATTAACCGTGTTAACCTTTGTTGTTGAACGAATGTTAACCGTAAGCAAAGCTTCTGGTAAAGGAAGTATTGCTGAGTTTATAAGAAAAGTGCAATTCAATTTGGCTAACAGGGATGTTGACAAAGCATTGGCTGAATGTGACAGGCAAAAGGGTTCGGTAGGAAATGTAATGAAGGCGGGTTTGCGTAAGTATAAGGAGATGATGAGCAATACTGAATTGGCTACCGACCAAAAGGTATTAAATATTCAGAAAGAAGTGGAAGAAGCTACCGCATTGGAATTGCCGATGTTAGAAAAAAATCTGGTATTTCTTTCAACAATCGCATCGGTAGCAACATTGCTGGGATTGTTGGGTACGGTAATGGGAATGATCAGATCCTTTGCCGCACTTGGAGATAGTGGTGGTGGAGAAGCTGCATCTAAATTGTCTCAAGGTATATCGGAAGCTTTATACAATACGGCACTTGGTATTGGTACATCAGCATTGGCAATCATCTTTTATAACATTTTTACTACAAAAATTGATGCGATTACCTATGGTATTGACGAGTCTGGTTTTACACTTACCCAAAGTTTTGCTGCCAATTATAAGTAGTGTTGAAAGTATGGAAATCATTTATTTCTGAGTCTTTAAAACAACACAAAAACTATTATTATGGCAAGACCGAAAATATCCAGGCAGAGTACAAACATTGACATGACAGCAATGTGTGATGTGGCGTTTCTGTTACTGTCATTTTTTATCCTCACCACTAAGTTCAAGGCACCGGAAGCAATTCCGGTAATTACACCGAGTTCAGTATCAGCTAAAATAGCACCCGAAACAGATGTTACCCTGATCACGATTTCAAAAGACGGCAAAGCATTTCTTTCTATGGACAATGAAGAAGTGAAAGAGAAAATGGTGGAAGACATGAACAAGGAAAAAAACCTTGGACTTTCTGCGGCAGATGTTCAGGCTTTTAAAAAGGTGAGCTTCTTTGGGTCGTCCTTTGGGCAATTAAAGCAATACCTGCAAATTCCAAAAGATCAGTTGAAAGGAGCAAGTGTGCCGGGTATACCTATTGATACAGCAAATAATGAACTGATAGATTGGATGAAATACATTGTAGCTGCACACTCAAGCACCGGCGCTAAGTTCAACCTTATTCTGAAAGGCGATAACCTGTCAAAGTATCCACAATTTAAAAGCGTGGTAAGTGCTTTTAAAAAGAATGCGCAATTCAAATTCCAAATGGTCACTAACCCTGAAGGCGTTCCGATGGGAACCGATCTTTGGAAGAGATACCAGAAGGGCGAATCGCAGGGAGGATAGTTAACCAAATTATTCAATCATAAAAACTATTTGATATGGCAGAAATGGATACCTCGGGCGGAGGTCATCATAAGAAAGGCCCCGGGGTTAAAAAAGCAAAAAAGTTATCTACCCGTGTAGACCTTACACCCATGGTAGATTTGGGGTTCCTGCTCATTACGTTCTTCATATTTACTACCACAATGAGCCAGCCAACGGCCATGAACCTGCCTTTGCCCGACGATACAGCAAAGCCGGAAGAACAAAATAAGGCTAAAGAAAGTGGCGCACTTACATTAATGATTGGTAAGAATAATGCCGTTTATTATTATGAAGGCCAACTTGCCGTTGATGCCAGCCAGAATAATTTTAAGTCGAGCACAATGAAACAGATCAGGGATGTTATTATTGATAAGAAAAGAAGAACGCCCGAGAAGGATTTGGTAATTGTTATTAAACCCAATGAAGATGCCACTTATAAAGACCTGGTAGATATTTTAGATGAGATGCTTATTAACGATATAAAAAGGTATGCATTGGTTGATATAGTAGAGGTGGAAAATCAGCTTATAAAATTAACTGAGCAAAATGCTGGTGTAAAATAATTTATGGAATTAATTTTTGCAGGCATCTAATTAAAAAGACACTATAATGCAAACGAACAAAATTTTAAGCGCCGATATTCTTGATATCATTTTTGAAGGAAAGAATAAAGAGTATGGTGCATACGAACTGCGGAAAACCTATTCGAAGCGGTTAACCGTGGCCTTAAGTATTATGGTGGGTGTATGCCTTCTTTTAGTGGGGGGTTCAATACTTGCAAACCGGGAAAAGAAAAATACCAATGAAATAATTGTGCAGGATGTGAAGCTTGAAGATGTAAAGCAGGAGAAAAAGCCTGAACCACCACCACCACCACCACCACCAAAACAAGAGCCACCTAAGGTGGAGATCACTAAATTTACCCCACCACAAATTGTAAAAGATGTTGAGGTAAAGCCAGAGGACGAAATTAAAGAAGTTGAAAAAATGGAGGATACTAAAATTGGTACCATAAACCAGGAAGGGCAAAAGGATGAAGGTTTTGTTGCTCCGCCTGTTGAGGAAAAAGGTACCGGTGTAGTAGAAGCGCCAAAGAAAGATGAGGAGGATTACGACAAGGTGTTTACTAAGGTGGAGAAGGAAGCTAAGTTCCCGGGTGGACCAGGCGCATGGAGCAAATACCTTGAAAGAAATTTGAATGCCCAGGTTGCTTCGGATGATGGGGCGGCTGTAGGAAATTACACGGTGAAAGTTCAGTTTATTGTGGATAAAGAAGGAGCAATTAGTAATGTAACTGCTATTGAAGTTCCGAAGGCTTGCCCAAGCTGCGGACCAGAAGCGGTAAAAGTTATTAAGCGTGGACCTAAATGGGATCCCGCGGTTCAGAATGGAAGAAACGTAATCTACCAGGCTATTCAGCACATTACTTTCCAGGTTGCGGAAGAGTAATGTTGACTTAATTTGTATTGCAAAAATCCTCCCCCTGCGGGAGGATTTTTCGTTTTGTATATTGCGGCTCGGGAAATAACCGGGGCAGCAATTCGGCTGAACACGCTGTGCGACGCAACGATGAATCATCGGGTTAATGGTGCCGGGTCAAAAATAGGTTTCAATACTTGATGATGATGAAAACCGGATGCTCATTTGTTGACAGAATCTGGCTATTAACTTGTGTAAAAACTATATAGTAATGCTTGGAAAATTATCCGGATGGGACGATACTATAGTTGCACTGGCTACACCGCAAGGTATAGGAGCCATAGGAGTGATTAGAGTGAGTGGTCCAAACGCTTTCTGCGTTGTTAATAATTTATTTCCATCAAAAAATTTGGCGCACCAACCTTCTCACACACTTCATGTGGGTATGTTGAAAGATGAACATGCTAATTTAGACCAGGTTGTTATAGGGTTATTTAAATCGCCGGCTTCCTACACCGGGGAAGATACTGTAGAGATATCATCGCACGGATCGCCTTTTGTGCAGGAAAAAATTATTAAAGCAATAACTGCAAATGGCGCAAGGTTGGCTAAACCCGGTGAGTTTACGCAACGTGCATTTTTAAATGGAAAGATGGACCTTACGCAGGCGGAAGCAGTTGCAGACCTGATTGTAAGTAACACAGATGCCAGCAGAAATACTGCACTTCAAAATATTCGCGGTGGTTTTTCGAACGTGCTGAAAACACTGCGGGATCAATTGCTGAGCTTTTCCGCATTGATTGAATTAGAGCTTGACTTTAGCCAGGAGGACGTTGAATTTGCCGACCGTACCCAATTATTTAGTTTCATCTCCAATGCTCAAAAAATCACATCCGATCTGCTCGCTTCCTTCCACCTGGGCAACGTAATTAAGAACGGTGTACAGGTAGCTATTGTTGGTAAACCCAATGCCGGTAAGTCTACTTTGCTGAATACTTTATTGAATGAGAACAGGGCTATTGTAAGCCACATAGCCGGTACTACCCGCGATACAATAGAAGAAGTATTGAACATAGATGGGATACTCTTCCGGTTGATAGACACCGCAGGCATTCGGCAGCAAACGGAGGATGTAATTGAAGGTTTTGGCGTTGAGCGGAGCCTTGAAAAAATGATGCTGGCTGATGTAGTAGTTTACCTTTTTGATGTGCATGAGTTAACTGCAACCGACTTGTTGACTTTTGTAAATGAAATGAAGGAGAAAAAGAAAAAGTTTTTATTGGTAGGAAATAAAATTGACCTAGCCACACAGGATGAGTTAGGGGAAAAATTTGCCGGTATCAATATTATTTTTATATCAGCAAAAAGCAAACAGTTCATCAATGCATTAAAGCAAAGACTTGTTGATTTGGTGATTGACGGTGAGATAAACAACGAGAGCACCATTGTAACCAATGCCCGTCATTACGAAGCATTGCGATTGGTTGATGTTGCTTTGAAGGATGTACAGGAGGGATTAGCGAATTCGATACCGGGAGACCTGCTATCGTTAGATATCAGGCGTTGCCTTCACTACCTTGGTGAAATTACGGGAGAGATCACCAATGAAGATCAGTTAGATTATATTTTCAGCAAATTCTGTATCGGAAAGTAAGTTGGTTTGGTACGAAAAAGAATGCTGAAAGTTGAACCTTTGCCCGGCTCGCTTTCAATGCTTAAAGTGCCGGCATTTTTTTCAATGAACTCTTTACTAATTAATAAACCTAAACCGGTACCCTTTTCTTTTTCCGTTCCGCGTTGGGTAACGGCTCCATTTAGTAACAACAACTTTTGAATTTGTGCGGGCTTTAAACCAATGCCAGAATCAAGCACCTGGATTTTCACACCGTCGTGGGTGGTGGTTGCTTTAATGTACACATCGCTTTCGCGGTGACTAAATTTTATAGCATTACTCAACAGGTTGCGGATAACAAATTCTATCATCTCCTTGTCACCCTCAAAACTTAACTGCGAATTACAGTTTATATGGATGCGTATATCTTTCATGTGAGCAGTCAGGCGCATTACTTTTGCACAATTATGCAACAACTCGTTTAGCAAAATCGGCACCTTTTTATACTGCAATAAATTCATTTGTGAGCGAGACCATTGCAGCAGGTTAAAAAGAAGTAAATTCAAATTGTCTAAAGAAGCCTGTGCTTCTGCCGTTAGCTTTTTCTTTTCCTCTTCATCTAATTTGTTATGATGCTCCGTTATAAGCTTTAATGTTGACTGCATTGTAGCCAATGGATTCCGTAAGTCGTGGGAAATGATGGAAAATAATTTATCCTTTAACTGGTTGAGTTGGGTAAGTTTTAACTCCGATGTTTTTAGTTTTGAAATGATATCTTCCAGGTGTTGGTTCTGCGTTTTTAAATCGAGTGTTTGTTGTTGCACCTGACTCTGCAGGTCCTCCTTTTGTTTTTCAATCAGTTCTTTCTTTTCAATTTCTTTTTCCAGGGCAAGGCGCTCCTTTTCTACAATTTGTTCTGCAAGCTGCAGGCGTGTATTATTTAGCCGGCTTGCCAGTCCTAATGCAAACATGATTACCTGAATAAGTGTGCCTATTTGCACAAAGTATCTTGTAAAAAAATTGTCAGGGAAAAAACCCATTTCTCTTATGATGAAAATGACACCACCTATAACCAGTAAAACATTTGCCACTATAAAATACTTTGCAGGCTGGTATCCATCCTTGTAATAGGATATTAAACCGGATATCAGCATCATAATCAATACACAGGTTCCAAGTATTCC